>JBDNHG010000441.1:0-4610 GCA_041688925.1 Acidimicrobiales bacterium
AGAGACGGCGCAGCCCGACCCGCGGGTGGCATCCACCAGATCATCACCTTGCTGGCTGATCGTCTCCGGCACGCTGGTGTGAATGTGCTGACCTCGATGCCGGTCGCCGCTATCAACCACACCAGTCGCGGCGTGCATGGCGTGACGATGGAGAGTGGCGCACGTCTTCGTGCCGATGTGGTCATAAGCGATGTTGGCGGTGCCGCTGCCTTGCTCGATCTGGTCGACGCAAAACCGCCACTGCACCTACGCCTTCGTATGGCCGGTGCGCTGCAATCACCCGGTGTCACTGCGTACCTTGCTATTCGAGGGAACCCATCGACCGAGATCAACTTCCAGGTGAGCGGTTCACCCAAGCAGGCCACCGCCTTCATCGCTGGGCCGGCTGTCGGCGCCGAATCGCAGCTCCGTGCTTCGAGAATCATCGCCCCCTTGTCGCATGACCGGGCGCGTGAACTGGGGCCAGACGGACAACGGCGTTTGCTCGATGATCTTGTCGAGGCGCGCTGGTGGCGTGACGGCATCGATCATGTCGAGGTCGCCGGCACCAGACTCGTCGGCGACTGGGGACGTGAGTTCCGGTTACGCGACGATGCGATGAATCTGATCATGGCCCGACGCCAGCTGCTGCTCGGTCGGCTTCCCCACCGCATCGCCCACATCCCCGGGTTGTACTTGGCGGGCAGCTGGACACACCCTGGGCAATGGATCAGCTTCTGCTCGGTATCAGGAGTATTGGCCGCCGACCGCGCGCTGGCAGATCAGGCGTGACACTTCTCCCTACTCGCCAGCTGGCTACCGAGTACGGCGCAGTGCGCATCGCCGAACGAGCCGGCACCAGCGCCGCTGCTCCCCTGGTTCTCGTGCACGGCTATCCCGACAATCTCCAGATCTGGTCGCGGCTTGTCGCCGCACTCGACACCGACCGCCGAGTGATCGCATTCGACTGGCCTGGATTGGGCCACTCTGCGACGTTTGCCGGTGGCGCAACGCCGTTCCAGGTCGCACGCCAGTTCATAGCGGTCATCGACGCGCTCGGGTTCGATCGGGTTGTACCCGTCGGGTTCGACATGGGAGCGCATGCCATCGTCGCTGCGGCGGCTCGTGAGCCTGGCCGTATCGACCGCCTGGTGCTCACCAACTTCTTGGCCGACGGCACGGTGCCGACCTCGTGGGACATCGATGTCATGCGCAAGCTCGGCCTCAATCGGCTGGTACTGCGCTACGGCACTCGCATCGTCTTCGAACGCGCACAAAGCACGTTCCTCGTTACTGATTCGCTCTCGTGCGATGTGCGCGACGACCTGTGGTCTGCGTTTCGACGCCCTGAGGTTCGGGCTCATCTGCGGCGCATGTGCGTCGGCTACCAGGCAGCGCTCCCGAGGGTCACCCGGCTGTATCCCGAGATCGAGGCCGAAACGCTGATCGTGTGGGCAGACAGCGATCCCCACTTTCCGCTCGCGCAAGCACACGCGGTCGTCGATGCGCTGCCGCATGCATCGCTCGATGTGATCGAGCATGCATCGCACTGGTTCATGTGGGAAGCGCCTGGGAAGCTCGCCCGCTCGATCGAGGCCTTTCTGAATAGCTGACGACCGACATGGTCAGCCCAGTGCCGAGCGCTCGTTTCTGACGACCTGCAACCTGTCGTGGCACACGTCCAAGGCGCCATACCCATGCGTGGGTAACTCCAGCTAACTGACGGCGGCGATGTCAACGTAAGGTGAAAGTGCTGTCAGCGGGGGCCGACAGCACCAGACAACGTGGGGGGAATATGAGACACTTTATTCTACGGCCGTTAGCAATATTACTTGCCTTCGGCCTCGTTGCCACGGCATGCGGCGGCAGCGACGACGACACGTCATCGGAAACCACCGAAACAGGCGCGACCGGTGCCACCGAAGGCGATGGAGTAGCGGCGCTATCGGGCGACCCGATCATCCTGGGGGCAGTGGTCGCACTGTCGGGCGCGTCGGCCAGCACCGGGTTGTTGGCCCGGCAGGGCGCAGAGTTGGCGGTTGAGCAGATCAACGCCGCCGGCGGTGTGCTGGGTCGGCCGCTTGAACTGGCCTTCGAGGACACCATGGGTAGCCCGGAGGAAGCGGTCAGGGCCCTCCGGGACTACGACTCAGAAGGAGTCGACTTCACTTGGGGCTACTCAACCAGCTCGAGCTGCCTGGCCGCGTCGCCGATCGCGGAGGAGCTCGACATGTTGATGCTGAGCGTCTACTGCCAGACCAACAAGATGAACCACGAGGAATTCAGCGAGAACTTCTTCCGGATCACGACCAACGCCGAAAGCGCCGTCCGGTCACTGGCCAGAGCGATCCAGCAGGAAGAGCCGGATGCCGTCGATTGGGTCTCCATCTCGCCCGACTACGAATACGGGCATAACACCGTGGACGTCTTCAACAACGAGATGAGCAACGAGGTCGCCGACTACCGGATGCTCGCCACGACCTGGCCGCCGTTCCAATCGCCAACCTACAGTGACTACATCACCCAGCTCATCGACGAGCCGGCTCAGGGAGTCTTCTCAACCCTGTTCGCGGGCGACATGCTGAACATGCTGAAGCAGCAGAAGCCGTTCGGATTTCTCGACGACAAGATCTTGGCGGTGGTCGGCATGGACATCGACGTGCTGGAGCCGATGTCAGCCAGCGGCGATCTGCCCGAGCTCTGGGACGCATTGCCGTACTACGCCGAGGCATTCGACAACCCCGAGAACACCTCCTTCATTGAGGATTACACGGCGATGTGGGGCCAGACGCCCACGTTCTACCCCCACTCCGGCTACATCGCCGTCTTGACCTATGCCCAAGCGATTGAGGCAGCGGGGAGCACTGACGTCGACGCGGTCCACGACGCTCTGGAGGGCATGACGGTCGATACGCCGATGGGCGCAATCACCATTCGGGCCGAGGACCATCAGGCGATCTTCGAGAACATCGCCGTCCTCAAGGTGGTCCCAAACGCCGCCGGTGACAACTATGAGGTCGAGAAGGCGGTTCTGATCCCCGGCGCCGAAGTGACCAGCCCACCGACCCCTGGAGAGCAGAACCCGTTCGACGCGCCGGGCTGAGCCTCGTGTCTAAAGAACAATTTGTCATCGCTATTGTGAACGGCGTCTCCTACGGGTTTCTGCTCTTCCTTGTCGCTGCCGGCCTGTCCCTCGTCTTCGGGGTGTTGGGGGTGCTCAACTTCGCCCACGGCGGCTTCTTCATGATCGGCGCTTTCCTGGCGTACCAGATCGGCGGGGCTGCGGGGCTCTCTCCCTGGGTGTTCCTGCTTGTCGCCGTTGCCTCCGGCTTGGGCGTGGCCGTTTTGGCTGCAGTTGTCGAGGTCAGTCTGTTCAGACCGATGTACGCCCGGGATCATCTCGACTGGTTGTTGATGACCTTCTCGTTGTCGCTGGTGTCGCAGGGCGCGGTGCGCGAAACCTGGGGCGTCAACCCACTCACCATGTCATTCCCCAACGGGTGGGATGGAGCGTTCGAGGTGTTCGGGGCAAAGGTGCCCCAGTACTCAGTCTTCGTCATCATTGTTGGGCTGGTCATCGTCGTCGGCCTGGCGTTGCTACTGCTCAAGACCCGGTGGGGACAGGTCATCCGGGCCGTGGCCGAGGATCGTTGGATGGCTCAGGCCCTCGGCATCAACGTGACCGTCGTCTTTACCCTCGTCTTCGCCTTTGGCCTGTTCCTGGCCGGCTTGGCCGGGGCCATGGTCGCTCCCACCCAAGCCTTGACCCAGACACTCGGAACGGTCTTCCTCATCCAGGCGTTCGCGGTCGTTATCGTCGGTGGCCTCGATTCAATCCCTGGGGCACTGATCGCCTCCATCCTGTTGGGTCTGCTCAACAGCTTCCTCGTCGCCACCTACTCGTCGCTGGCGCCCTACAGCTTCTACTTCGGTCTTATCGTCGTGCTCCTGATTCGACCCCAAGGCATCCTCGGGAGTAAAGAGCTGCTGAGGAAGGTCTCGTGACCGCCGTCGCGGCCGAGTCGACGGCTGCCGCCGGCCGACGGCTGGCCATCGGTCGACTCATCGGCTCGGCCACCGCCATCATCGTCTTCGCTCTGATCCCCCAGCTCTCGTTCACCAAGGAAGACACCTTTTTCTGGACCGGGATTCTTATCCTCGCCATGCACGCTACGGCGACGAACCTCCTACTTGGCTACACCGGTCTCGTCTCCTTCGGCCAGGCCGCCCTCTTCGGGGCCGGGTCGTACACCGTCGGGATGATGATGGCCAAGGGCGACTATGACAATATGCCCGTCAACCTGCTTCTCGGCCTGGTCTTCGGAGGGCTGATGGCCCTAGCGGTCGGGGCCGTAATCGTGCGTACCTCTGGGCTGGCTTTCGCCATCCTGACCCTGGCATTCCTTCAGTTGTTCGCGACCATGACCTTCAAGGAGAAGACGTTTGGCGGTGAGAACGGTCTCTCCGGGATCAAACGAGGCAATTTCGGGCCGTTCA
The DNA here is from genome assembly GCA_041688925.1 of Acidimicrobiales bacterium. Taxonomy (GTDB): domain Bacteria; phylum Actinomycetota; class Acidimicrobiia; order Acidimicrobiales; family UBA10347; genus UBA10347. The sequence goes on from JBDNHG010000441.1 coordinate 4,477, forward strand.
ACCTGGTCCCGACGAACAACTTCTACTATTTCACGCTCGCTGTGCTCGTCGTCGTGATGGGTCTGCTCTGGCTCGTCGTTTCCTCACCATTCGGTCTTATGTTGCGTTCGATTCGTGACGATGCCGACCGGACC
>JBDNHG010000442.1:0-1772 GCA_041688925.1 Acidimicrobiales bacterium
CGGTGGGTGATGAACAGCAGCCGGTTCGAGTCGAGCTGAGTGCGCAGGTGCTTGTAGTCGAGTGCGCCATGACCGTCTTGCTAGTACCAGTGGCGGCAACAACCAGCGTGCGAGGCCGGCCTCGTTCACGTTGGACCTGCAGCTGTTCCAGAATCGCCCTCTGAAACGGACGCTGCCGAGGGCTAACAGGTAGGGGCACGCGTTGTTGGCGACAAGGCTCGTTTGCTCCTCGTGCCTTGTCACAAACACGGCGCTCTTCTACTGCGTCGCTTCGCTCCTTAGATCGAACGGCGTCAGGTCGATGATGTCACTGTCCAAGGAGACGCTGCGTTTCACGGCATCGGCGAACTCGGCGCGGTCATAGGGTTCGAAGTGCTGGTCGGCCCAGTAGCTAGCAAATGTCGACTCGAACGACCGCTCGATGTCGGGGTTGTGCGATTCACTGGCCCGCACGTTCCATTCCATGCCGACGACCTGAGCCGAGTGGGTCAGGTTCGACGAACCGATGTAGACGGTCGACTGCCCACTCTGGCGAAAGAACACCCACGCCTTGGCGTGCAGCCGGGTGCTGGTCGTGTCATAGCTGACCTTGATCTCGGCCGAATCGGCGTGGAGATCGACCGATGCCGAAGGTTTGGAGTCCTTCATCCGTAGACAGGACCCAGCCGTGGGTCGGCTCGATCGGACATGCATGGGATTCGAGTGTGGCTAACGACTCGAGCGCCCGTGCCTCGATCTCGTCGGGTCGGGTCGGGTCGAGGGATCACTAGGAGAACTGCGAGATACTAACTATTCGCCGAGAACGGTCTCGAATATCTTGTTTAGATGGTCAATGTCTTCGTGAAAGACGACGCCGGTGTCACGAAGTTGCTGAGCGTCGACATTCCAGTACTGCGTGAGCTCTGACTCAGGTGTCACGGAAACGAGAAACGAATGCAGCCTCACCTCAGGCTGCGAGGCGTTCAACCGCTGCTCGATGTTCTTGATCTCACTGTGGAACGCAACTTTCAGGTCGTGAGTGCCACCCAGGTTGCGCATGCCCTTTGGGTCCACGAAGACGATGTGCTGCCTACCAGCTCGCGTCAGCCAGACAACAAAGTCCGGGTAAAAGCTGCCACCCTCGTAGAACCCAATGCCACTACCGCGGGAGTTGTTGCGCATGAATCTCACGTCCCAGTCTTCAAGCAAGGAACCAGGCGTCTTAGCGTAGGTATCGAGCCGTCGAGCGAAGTCTGCCTCGTTCGAGTCGAGCGCAACCGGTTCTATAGTTGCAACGTTTGAGGCTGGATCAGAGGCCAGGATCGGAACGTAGATATGCGAACCGACACCGAGCACCTTTACCCCCTCGAATGACCACGCCTCAACCACAGGATCTGAACCCTCGATCCGCAAGCGAAGATTCGTGAGCTCCTGGGCCGTCGCCGCATTCGTAGTCTGGGTTCGATAGTGCCACCCATCGGACGCCTCGGACGATGCGCCGAGCACATTCTTGTCGTGAACGTCAACCTGCCGGTACCCAATGAGCGGCATCTCGAACGCCTGCTTCGACAAGCGATAGTACCGTTCGACATATCCGCGCAGTAGGGCCTGGGCCATCTGCTGCCATTGACGCATATTGCCTACAAAGTTGAGCGACATCACTGTCTTTGGTGCGTGCAAGACATACCAGGACGGATCTCGAAGAAGTTGATCTACGACTATGCGCGAGATGTTCACGTTGTGCCATCCGCGTTCGGCCTTGAACCGCTCGAGATCCGCCTGGAGCGCGCGTC
>JBDNHG010000443.1:0-6858 GCA_041688925.1 Acidimicrobiales bacterium
CATTCATAGCGACGCCGTCTACGTCGACGAACCCGTCGAATGGCGACCAATGCCGGCCTTTGCGCCGACCAACTTCATGGTCGCCCGAGCCAGGGACACCGCCAAATTCAAGCAGTTCCGTTCTGGGGTTGCACAGCTCGACGAAGAAGGCGTGGTGCAGGTCTTGCGTGTGCCCGACGTGGGCGACCAAGCCCCGATCTTCGCCGCGGTTGGTCCGCTTCAGTTCGAGGTTGCTCGCCACCGACTCGAGAACGAGTTCAATGCACCGGTTGAGCTATCGCCGACCAGCTGGTCGGTCGCTCGTGCGACCGACGCCGAATCGGTTCCGATGCTCCGCGGGCTGCGCGGGGTCGAAGTAGTCGAGCGTTCAGACGGCTCGATATGGGCACTGTTCGAGTCTGCGTTTCGGGTACGTCAAGTCTCTCAAGACAAACCCGAGGCCACCCTCGAACGCCTGATGGCCGACGAAGCCATGGATTCCTTCGGCCGCCGGGTCTGATAGCTCGTTGAAGCCCCGCGCACCCCAGAGTTCCCATGATTGACGTCGTGGCCGTGTTCGTCGGCGTTGCCCTCGTTCTGGCTGCCTTCACCGATCTGATCAACACCCTTGTCACGACGTCGACCGTCAAAGGACGGTGGTGGCTGAGCCGCATCGCGGCGCGAGGGTTGCTCGGTACGGCCCGTTTCTTGGTGGGGCGGCTCCCCGGGTCGTCGAACGTTCGTGAGCGTGCACTCTCCGCACTGGGCCCACTGCTGATCCTGATCCTGCTGGCGCTATGGATATTGCAACAGATCCTGGGTTTCGCTCTGATCTGGTGGGCTGTCGAGGGTGTCGAAGGGGTTTCGTCGTTCGCCGACTCGTTTTACTACTCAGGCGTCGTGTACTTCACGGTTGGCTTTGGCGAAGTCCTGCCCGCGGCTGTTGGTCCCCGCCTCGGTGCACTTGTCGAGGCCGGATGCGGTGTCATCACCATCGCCCTTGTCGTCGGCTACTTGCCGTCGCTCTACGGCGCGTACTCCGAGCGTGAGAAGAAACTGATGACGATCGACGACGGCTCTGACGACCGCATCACGCCGACGAATCTCGTGATGGCATGGTCACCAAACGGCGACGTCGATCGGCTCAACGCGAAACTCGCCGATTGGGAGGAATGGGTGGCTTCCATCCACGAAACCCACTCGACACTGCCGATGCTGGTGTTCTTCCGCTCGCACGACCGGCGCCAGAACTGGGTGACCGCACTCGGCCTGCTCGCCGACACGGCGGTGCACGCCCAGATCATCGTGCAGTGCACCGGCCGCACCGAGTCTTACTGGCTGCTGCGGCGCATCATTGCCTTGTTCGACGAACTGACCGAGGGCGCCGACCTATCGCCGTACGCCCACCACGTCCAGGTGCACAGCAACCCTGACAACACGGCGCTGTTCGACGATCTCTACGCTCGGCTGCAAGCGCACGGATTCGAGCTGTTACCCCGAGATATCGCGCTGCGCCGAGCAGCGGCCTTCCGCAATAGCTTCGCCCCGCCCATGGAGCACATGATCGATTCACTGCTCTGCCCTCGCGGCTTCTGGTCGCCGGCTCTTGGTATCGACATGCTCGACACCGAATGGCTCGATGACCCCGAACGAGCGCGGCGAGCCGACAATCAGCCCGAGTCATAGGTCTGGCGGCATTTGGTTGGCCTAAGTTACGGCTATGTCGATGATCACCGCCAAACCCGAAACCGTTGGACTGAGCAGCGCACGACTCGAACGCATCGCGCCGGTCATGCAGTCCTACATCTCCGAGCGAGGTGTGGTCGGCATCAGCACGCTGATCCGCCGTCGGGGTGAGATCGTGCATGCCCAGCAGTTCGGCCACCAGGATCGCGAAGCCGACGTCGCCATGGCCCCCGACACGATCTTTCGCATCTACTCGATGACCAAGCCCATCGTGTCGACCGCCCTGATGCTGTTGCACGAGGAAGCTCGCTTCCAGCTCGAACAGCCGGTGGCCATGTACCTGCCAGCATTCGGCGCCACCAAGGTGCTCGTCGATGGTGAACTCGTCGACCAGCACCGGCCGATGACGATCGCCGACGTGCTCAGCCACACCAGCGGCCTGACCTACGACTTCATGCCCGACAATCCAGTCGCCGCCCAGTATCGCGATGCTCGAATCATGAACGATGCCGGTCGCACTCTCGCCGAGTGCATCGATGCCCTGGCCGAGTTGCCGTTGGCATTCCAGCCCGGCACCCGATGGCACTACAGCGTGGGCATTGACGTCGCCGCCCGCCTCGTCGAGGTGCTGTCCGGCCAGTCGCTCGGCGACTTCATGCGCACCCGGCTGTTCGATCCTCTCGGCATGACCGATACCGGTTTCGGCGTCGCCGATGACCAACTCGTTCGTCTCTCTGCGATGTACGGGCTTCCCGACCTGGTCGGCCGTGACTATGACGGCAACAAACTCGTCGAGGCCGCGATGGCGGGCTTCAACGAACGCATCGACGTGTCCGAGACGTATCCAACGTCGACCCCCGATGTCTACCAGCGCGGTGGCCTTGGCCTGTTCTCGACGATTGCCGACTATGCCCGGTTCGCCGGCATGCTCGCCGACGGCGGAACGGCGACCGATGGCACACCAATCATTGGCCGCAAAACGCTCGAACTGATGCATCGCAACCGCATTCCTGCCGAGCTGCTGCCGTTCGAGATCATGGGCATTGGCAACCCGGGCGTCGGTTTCGGTCTGGGATCGCGGGTCACCATCGACACCGCAGCCACGGCCGGCACCGGCAGCGACGGTGAGTTCGGCTGGGCTGGCGCGGCGAAGACGTATTACTGGGTCGACCCGGCCGAGGATCTCGTCGGGGTGTTCATGTCGCAGTACATGACCGGCCTGCAGAACCCCGATCGCGACTTCCGCTCGCTGGTCTACCAGGCCATCGTCGACTGAGCTCAGGCTCAAACGGCAGTTGGGGGGCGGCGATGTGCCGCTCGTTCAGGCGGCGCTTTCTAGCCCCATTTTCGAGACGCTGATCCACCGACCATCGGGCTCATAACCCGAAGGTCGTAGGTTCAGATCCGGCCGTGTTCCGTGTTGGGTGGTCGAATGCTTCAAGGCTGATGCGGTGCACCACCCGATCCAAGGTTGACGGTAAAAACGGCCTCGTCTAACTCATAACCCGAAGGTCGTAGGTTCAGATCCGGCCGTGTTCCGTATTGGGCGGTCCAAGGCTTCAAGGCTGATGCAATGCACCACCCGATCCAAGCTTGACCGTGAAAACGGCCTCGTCTCACTCATAACCCGAAGATCAGACTGGCTCTTTGAAGTGGCTGTTCCGATCAGCTTGGACGCAGCGAGCCAGTCGACCAACCCAGGCGACGCAGCCCGGCGCGTTGGTGGCAATCGGCGAACGCACGGTGGTCGGGCCGACCCGAACCACGTGCGATACAAAACCCTTACCGGTGAAAACGTGGAGGCTGAACCCCAGAGAGGCGTTAGCCGCTGCCGTGATTCGGGCCGCCAACATGAATGTCGGACAGCTGGGCTATGACGAACACCAGCGTGTGAGCATCGAGCGAAACCGACGCCGAGACGCGGGATAATTTATGGGTTTATTCACCGTGCCGCCGGGGTAGATCGCCTGGATCCGGCACCCTGCCGGCTGACAAACGAGGTGATGTAATGGACGCCTTGAAACTTCTGACCAGCGATCACGACAAGGTGCGTGGCCTGTTCAAGGAATTCCGATCAGCTAAAGATGCCGGCGACACAAAGCGAATGCATTCGCTCCAGACGACAATCTTCGATGAGTTGGAGACCCACACTCGTATCGAAGAAGACGTGTTCTACCCCGCCGTCCACCAGTTGGACATCGACAAGCTTAACGAAATGCACGATGAAAGCCTGCAGGAACACCATGTCGTCGATGTGTTGATACGCGAGATCACCGGCCTAAAAACCGACGACGTGTTCGCGGCAAAGATGACCGTGTTGATCGAGAATGTCGAACACCACGCTGACGAGGAGGAAGCTGACATGTTCCCCGACGTACGAAGCCATATGGATGCCGATCAACTCCATGACCTCGGCGAACGACTCGAAGCAGCCAAGGCCAGCGGCTAGGCCAACGTCGCCAGGTCGAGGAACTCGAACATCCTCGCTCACTGACGCCCCGCCAGCCGGCTGCGGTCTGGACCGGTTTAACCGCGTCCTGCGACTCGTGGCGATGAGAACCATGTTCGCCATCGTCACCGCAGCCGTGCTGGCGGTGGGGCGAGCTGCTTCGCCGTCGCCTCGACGAGCTCCGCACAACACCAACAGCCAACGGCAGGTGACGGCTCGACCTCAGGTCGAGGACCCAGCGACCTCGATGAGCGGTGCCGGGTGCGGTGTCGGCTCAGCGACGTACCCTTTGGAAGGTGTGCATGAAGTTGAGAGGTACGCGGTGACCAAGGCCGAGACGAGTGGTCAACAAGCCACTCGCGAGCGTGTTGCCAAGAGACTCGTTCAGGACCATCGCCTCCAAGGAACCCGAAGCTGCCCAGCGCGCCTCTCGAGCAGCGGTCGGCGTTTCTCCCCAAGCCAACGACTGATGATTCTCATCGCTGCTGCACTCCTGCTCGCTTCGTGTGGGGGCGGTGACAGCGACGCCCTGCGTGTCTATAGCGGACGCCACTACGGGATCGAAACGGCATTCGAGCAGTTCACCCAAGACACCGGCATCGAGGTCGAGTTCCTCACCGGCAACGACAGCGAATTACGAGAGCGCATCGAGGTCGAGGGCGACGCTACTCAGGCCGATGCGTACATCACGGTGGACGCCGGCAACCTCGCCGCCGCTGCTGAACAGGGATTGTTCCGCTCGATCGACTCGCCAATCCTCGACGATGCGATATCGGCAGAACTGCGCGACCCCCAAGACCGATGGTTTGGCTTGGCCGTGCGCATGCGCACCATCGTGTACAACCCAAATCTCATTGACCTCGCCGACGTGCCCACGACGTACGAGGAACTCGCCGACCCCGAATGGGAAGGCCGCGTTTGCATGCGGAATTCCTCGAATGTGTACCAGCAATCACTGGTAGCGAGCCTGATAGCCGAACACGGACCAGACGAAGCGCTGCGCATCGTGACCGGATGGGCGAACAACTCCGAACTGCTCAGCAACGATGTGCTCATCCTCGAATCGATCGCCGATGGGATCTGCGAAGTTGGCATCGCGAACCACTACTACCTGGCCCGTGAACTCGAAGACGACCCCGACTTCCCTGTGGCACTCATCTGGGCGAACCAGCAAGATCGAGGCGTGCACGTCAACGTGTCAGGCGGCGGCGTCACCCAATATTCGAAACATCCCGACGAAGCACAACGGTTCCTCGAGTGGTTGGCAACCGACGGCCAGGACATCCTGGTGGCAGCGAATCACGAGTATCCGGCGAACCCCGCCGTCGCCCCCGAACCGTTGATCACCGAGCAGTTCGGCACCGACTTCAAACGCGATCTTCTCAATGCTGCCGTTCTCGGGGGCCTGAACCCTGATGCCGTGCGGCTCATGGACGACGCCGGCTACCGCTGAGCACCGGATCTGAACTGTGACGACTGCAACGAGTCGGCGCGACCCGAGCGTCGGCCGGCAAGGACGGCTACGGCGTGCCTGCCGTGGGGGTTGGACCCTCGCCCCGATACTTGTCGCGATCCTCGTCGCTGTTCCCATCGTGATGCTCGCCGCCAGCATCCTTACGCCGAGCACCGATGTGTGGTCGCACCAGTGGGCCACAAGGCTGCCTGGTGAGTTGCGCGACACCGCACTGTTGCTGGTGGGCGTGACGTTGGGGACGACCGTGCTGGGGGCCGGGCTTGCGTGGTTGGTCACGGCGTACCGGTTCCCCGGGTCACGCCAGATCGGGTGGATGCTCATCCTTCCGCTGGCGATGCCGAGCTACATCCTCGGCTTCTTGACGCTGTCCACCTTTGGGCGCACTGGACCGATCCAGGACTGGTGGCGCGCCCAATTCGGCACCGATGCCTGGTTCCCCAACGTCGAGTCGCTCAGCGGTGCCATCGTGACGTTCACCTTCGTGTTGTATCCCTACGTGTACCTGCTGGCCCGTGCCGCGCTGCGCGACCAAGCCGGCAACGCATACCAAGCCGCCCGCACACTTGGAGCCACCCGCGCCGAAGCCACCCGGCGAATCGTGTTGCCGCTGATCCGTCCCGCCATCGCAGCGGGTGCAGCGGTCGTCATGATGGAGACACTGACCGACTTCGCCACCGTGCAGTATTTCGGCGTCGACACCGTCTCTGTCGGAGTGTTCCGCATATGGCGCGGTACCTATGACCGCAACGCCGCCAGCGAGATCGCCACCCTCGTGTTGGCCTTCGCGCTGCTCGCCATCGGCCTCGAGCGCATCGCCCGAGGCCGAGCCCAATTCGCGCAGGCCGGTGGCCCGGGCGGTGGCTTCGAACCACGACGGCTGACCGGCGCCAAAGCTGTCGCCGCCACAACCCTGTGCGCTGCGCTCATCGTCGCGGCATTCGCCGGCCCCGTCCTGCGCCTAGCTCTGTGGGCGGTGCAAGAACAATTGAGCGACCGAGGCACCCCGCAGCTCGACCAGTACCCCGAGTACCTCCGCAACAGTCTGCAACTCGTCGCACTCACCGTCGCCGCATGCATCATGGTGGCCGTGCTGCTCGCCAATGCCCAGCGCTTCGGCCGACCAGGTGTGACCCGCCTGGCCAGTCGCGTCACCGCTATGGGATATGCCGTGCCCGGCCCCGTGGTCGCGATCGGGGCAGTCCTCGCCGTTGTTGCCGTCGACGACATCATCGGCCGGGTCGGGCTCGACCTGCCGGGCGCAGTCGCAACC
>JBDNHG010000444.1:0-2946 GCA_041688925.1 Acidimicrobiales bacterium
CATCTACCGGCCTCGAGGGGCGCAAACCCTTTACGCCGGTGACGAAATCATTGCCAGCGGGCCCGACGAGGGCCGCGAACAACTTGCGGCTCGATTTGGCTGGCGGCTGCTTCGTGACTCCGAGTCGGGCGAAGACGAACTGGTGCCCGTCTGAGCACGAAATAGTGCTCGTCCCGGCACTGCCCACAGAATAGCGGCAGCCGAGCCACAGCGGTCACGATCACACCAGATAGCGTTTGTGGCAATGATGGATCAATTCCGATTGCTTTCGATTCACGCTCACCCAGACGATGAGTCATCGAAGGGCGCAGCTACGACCGCCAAATACAGCGACAACGGTGTTCACAACACGTTGGTGTGCGCTACCGGCGGCGAAGAAGGCGACATCCTGAACGAAGCGGTGAACACACCCGAGGTGCTTGCCGACCTTTACAGCGTGCGAATGGCAGAACTCAAAGCAGCGACCGACATCATCGGGTACGACATCGTCGAGATGTTGGGCTATCGCGATTCGGGTATGAAAGAGAGCGAAGCCAATGCCCACGCTGAGTGTTTCTGGGCGGCCCCGATCGAAGAATCGACCGCCCGGTTTGCAGCCCTGTTGCGCAAATATCGGCCGCATGTTGTCCTGAGCTACGGCGATCCAATGGGTGGGTATGACCATCCTGATCACGTGCGTGTCTGGGAAATCACCGATCCGGCGATCGATCTCGCGGCCGATCCTGCGGCCGAACTCGATGGCGAACCGTGGCAGGTGCTCAAGCTCTATAACTCGGCGTGGTCAAAAGAACGCATGGTGGCGACCCACGCGATGTACGCCACGCTCGGGCTCGAGTCGCCATTCGGCGAACGGTGGCTCGACCGTCCCGACCATGATCATCTGATCACGACACGAATCGATGTCGATGGCTATTTCCAACGCCGGTCCGATGCGTTGCTGGCCCATCAGACACAGGTTGATCCGACCTCACCATTCTGGTTTGGTCTGCCTGCCGACGTTATGGCGTCGCTGAACAAGGAAGAATGTTTCACTCGGGTCTGGTCAAAGGTTCACGCCGACCTGCCCGAAACTGATCTGTTTGCAGGCATCGAGCAAGCGGCGTCGCATGGCTGATTTCTGGAGCGAAGACTGGTTCACGGCGGTCAATGCCGCCGCAGCTGATCTACCCACGGTCGACGGCGTGTCGTTCAGCTTCGACGTCGAAGTAGCAGAGTCGGCCAACGGCAAAGTCCGAGCGCATGGCGCGGTGGTCGACGGACAGTTGGTGGCGTTCGCTTCAGGCAAGTTCGTGCCCGAGAACAAGGGCGAGAAACCCGATGTGTCATTCATCGGCAAGGCAAAACGTTTGCTGCCGATCCTGGCAGGCGAGCAGTCACCACTGGTTGCCTACATGCTCGGCGAACTCAAGGTCGACGGTGCCTACGAGTTGGTCGTCGATGACCTAGCCAACCGTGGCGATCGTGCGGCCTTCGACCGGTTCCGAGAGACGGTCGCTGCCGCAACCGGGTAGACCGCCTTTGGGCTCGTTCCTCGCCCAAACGCTGCGTGAGCTGAATCGCGCACCTTCCCGGGGGCCTATCAACCGACTAGATCGCGATTTCGCTAGCCAGCGCGTTGGAGGGTGCGGATCGCGGCCCAACTGATGAGTTCGACACCCGCTTCGTCGAGCAGCTGCTTGCTGGCGGGGTCAACGAGTACGGCATGTTCGCCAATGCGTGCCGGTGTATCGCCGAGAAGCGCATGAAGTTCGGGTGTGTCGACGGCTGGTTGCATGCTGAGTTCGGTAACACCCGGCTCGAGCGACTGCACAAAATCGGCAAAAGCCTGACGGCGATCGTTGCCGCTCAGGCGAATCGAACGATCAGGGGCGAGGATGCCTTCTTCGGCGGCGAGCGCCCGCAGCGGGAATCCGGCGCTTTCTTCGATCGCAGCGTCGGCCAAACGAATTGGCAGTGAGAACTCGCAGGCAAGGTCGAGGTAAATGTCAAAGAACTCGGGCCGTAACACCAGAGCTGATTGGTGGCTGTTGAGGTGGGTGGGGTCGAAACCCCACACGATGGCTCGTTCGATCTGGGCGCGGCATTCGCGGCGGACCTCGTCGCTGTCGGCGTGCTCCCAGAGATCGGCTGCCGTGCGGGGGAATCCGCCTTCGCCGCTGTGAAGCGTCGGTGCGTGAGTGATAGAGCTCCAGCGATAGCAGCTGAAGTCGGCATTCAGCGTGAGATGTACACCAACAGCGGAACCTCGGTAGCCGCGCACTGCTTCGCGGGCCCACGGGGCGGGCACCAACAACGACGCATTGGTCGCAATGCCCTCGCGGAGCGATTCGTAGCAGGCCACATTGGCGGCGTGATACATGCCCAGATTGTCGCTTGTGATGATCAGCAATCGGGCATCGCTGCGATGCCCCAATCGCTCGGCCAGGCTCATGGCGCTCAGGCTATCTGGCAGTGCACCCTGCTAGCCGCCGAGCGCAACGTCGGCGGCCCCGCAGCTTGGCCAGAACCCGATCCAATCGCGGCGGGCCGCATTGGCAGCGGCCTCGAATTTCGCTTTGAATGAGGTGTTTGGAGCGAAGAACAGCGGTGATGCATAACCGCCAGCGACCATGGCGAGATTGACGAACAGTTCATCGTCGGCGCGATGCACATAGGCGAGCAATCGGGCGTATTGATCGCGGGTCTCGCGGTCACGACTGAGTCGCACGATGGTGCCAGGGGGTAGCAATGATTCGGCGAATGCTGACGCGTCGGTGCCGAAACACTCGGCCGGCCGAGGCCCACCGGGTTTTTCGGGGGTATCGATGCCCAACAAGCGCACGGTTTCAGAGCGGCCGTCGATCGTCACGATGATTGTGTCGCCATCGACGACGCGGTCGACAACCGCGGGAAACCCCAGCGGCGTGCGAACCAGCCCACCTGACTCAGTGGTGGGCGGCCGGCACG
>JBDNHG010000445.1:0-2390 GCA_041688925.1 Acidimicrobiales bacterium
AAGGAAGCGGCCGAGAGCCACGATTCGGTAGCAAGCGATGCCTTGGTGATACCCATGAGTATGGGGCGGCCGTCGGCAGGCTTCTTGCCTTCTTTGACGAGCTCGGTGTTGACGTCACGGAAGATCTTGGCGTCAATGCTCTCGCCAGGCAAGAAGTCGCCGTCGCCAGCTTCGCCGATCGCAATGCGACGGGTCATCTGACGAACAATCAACTCGATGTGCTTGTCGTGGATCGATACACCCTGATCTCGGTATACCGACTGGACCTCTTCGACGAGGTAACGCTGGGTCTCGCGGATACCACGGATCTCGAGGAGTTCCTTGGGATCACGAGGACCTTCAACGATCGGGTCGCCGGCGGTGATCTCGTCACCGTCTTCGACCTCGAGCCGCTGCTGGCCAGGGATCAGGTAGATCTCTTCTTCGCCGTCGTCGCCGATAACGGTGATCGCACGACCGCGACCCTCGTCTTCGCCGATACGAACGGTGCCCGAAATGCGAGCCAGCGTGGCCTTGCCCTTGGGGCTACGAGCCTCAAACAGCTCAACAACACGAGGCAAACCGCCGGCGATGTCCTTGCCCTTAGAGGCAACACCACCGGTGTGGAATGTACGCATCGTCAGCTGAGTACCAGGCTCACCAATCGACTGAGCGGCGATAACGCCAACCGCTTCGCCAATCTCGATGTTGCCGCCGGTAGCCAGCGACATGCCGTAGCTTGCCCGGCTGATGCCGTGGTCGGAGTTGTCGGTCAGCGGTGACAAACAACGCACTGCACTGACCGCTTCGTCGTCGCGCATGTCGGCCATCATGAATTCATCGATGATGGTGCCGGCTGCGAACACTCGGCCATCACTCAACGTGATGTCTTCGCCGAGTGTGCGGCTGTAGAGGCGGGTCTCGAGGTAATAACGAGCATTTGCCTCGTCGGGTTTCACATCTTCGATGAGTACCACTGGTGGCTTTGCGCCATCAGCGAATGGATCATCGTCATTGATGATGACCTCTTGGGCAACGTCGACGAGTCGACGGGTCAGGTAGCCAGAGTCAGCGGTACGAAGTGCCGTATCGACCAGACCCTTACGGGCGCCAGGCGTAGCGATGTAGTACTCGAGCATCTTGAGACCCTCGCGATAGTTCGACTTGATTGGACGAGGAATCAAGTCACCACGAGGGTTGGCCACCAGACCACGCATGCCAGCAATCTGGCGTACCTGCATCCAGTTTCCACGTGCGCCGGAACCAACCATCATCTGGACGGGGTTGTAGTCCATTGCCTTGAGGTTTTTCTCCATCTGGGCGCTGATCACCGAGGTGGCGTCAGTCCAGATCTCAACCTCTTGCTGGCGTCGTTCACCGTCGGTGATGATGCCTCGGCGGAAGTGCTGCTCGACCTTGTCGGCCTCGATCTCGTACTCGTCGAGGATTTCCTGCTTGTTCTTCGGCGTTTGCACGTCGTCGATCGAAACAGTCACACCTGAACGCATGGCGTAAAGGAAACACATGTCCTTGAGGCCATCGAGGCTCGTTGATACTTCTGCCTTCTTGAACTTGCGGGCCAACGTGTCGACAATCGTGCCCATGAGGCGCTTGTCGACCCTTTCGTTCACAAACTCGAACGCTTCGGGCAGAACCGAGTTGAAGAACACGCGGCCAGGAGTGGTCGGCGTGTACGTCGCAGCCACACCATTGGCTGGTGTCGCCACCAGGCCCGGGGTGCGGTACTCAATTGTTTCGTGCAATCGGACGTGACCGTCTTCATAGGCACGCTCGAGCTCTTGGATATCGCGATACACACGCGGGTGTTCGCGAACCTCGCCACGAGGGTTGTCGGTGAGGTAGTACGCACCGATGATCATGTCCTGCGTTGGTGTCACGAGCGGGCGGCCGTGGGCCGGGCTCAGCACATTGTTGGCAGAAAGCATGAGGATGCGTGCCTCGGCCTGCGCTTCGGCAGACAAGGGCAAGTGCACAGCCATCTGGTCACCGTCGAAGTCGGCGTTGAACGCCGTGCAAACGAGCGGGTGAATCTGGATGGCCTTGCCTTCGACGAGCACGGGCTCGAACGCCTGGATACCGAGACGGTGCAACGTAGGCGCACGGTTCAGCATGACCGGGTGTTCCTGGATGACATCGGCGAGGACGTCCCATACTTCGCTCTTGCGGCGCTCGACCATGCGCTTGGCCGACTTGATGTTCTGGGCGATGCCTTCGTCGACGAGCTTCTTCATGACGAACGGCTTGAACAGCTCGAGGGCCATCAGCTTGGGAAGCCCGCACTGGTGGAACTTGAGTGTCGGGCCGACCACGATGACCGAACGGCCGGAGTAGTCGACACGCTTGCCGAGAAGGTTCTGACGGAAACGACCCTGCTTGCCCTTGAGCATGTC
>JBDNHG010000446.1:0-3528 GCA_041688925.1 Acidimicrobiales bacterium
CAGCGTGCATGCCCGTACTTCGCGCAGCAGGTCGTTCAGCGACTTCACCCACTCAAACATAGCCACGAGCAGCGCTACTAGGCGAGACACGGCCGGATCTGGCAGAGTTCGGAGGTGACTGCACCCCAGGATGATTCCGGCAAACTGATCACCAGCTATTGCGAACCGTGGTCGACCCGCGCAGGAGAGTCCGTCACCTTGCGAGCATCGAGCCATGTTGCCGGCAGCGCCGAGCTGTCGTTGGTCCGCATCAGCTGTGGCGACCCCACCAAAGCCGGTCCCGGCTTCGCCGAGAAGGTCGTGGCAAGTGACTTGCCGGCCATTGTGGAACTCGACCACCAGCCGTTGCTACCCGGTTCCTACAGCACCGTTGATCTCACCGGCATGGCTGCATCCACCCTTCTGGCGCTCGACATTGCGGTGTATGCAACGATGCCTCACGAGCCACAGACCGTCGCAGTGGTCGAAAGCTCCGACGCCCGTCCCCTCCTCACGGTCGCTATCACCAACGGACGGGCCACGGCGCGTGTCGGCGAGGTCGAGCTGGTGCTTCGCGAACGACCGCTCGCGGCGCGACGCTGGTATTCGATCGCCTGCACGCTGTCGCTCACCACGGGCGTCTTCACCGCGGAGCTGGCGACCAAACCATCGCCATCGCCTGGACGAGACCTCTTCGAACCGGCCCAAACGGCGAACGGTGCGCCGGTGACACACACGTTGACGCATGCGCAGCTCGAAGCCGCCGGGTTGGCAAGCGCACCGGTCGCACTGCGCCAGCTGATCCTCGGAGGCGTTGGAGGTGCCGATGACGGCGATCGGCCTCGTGGCGACTTCGATGGCCGCATCGGCGAACCGTCGTTGACGATCGACGACGAGTCGATGGTGTGGCATCTTCACGAAGACATGGGCAGTCGATCCATCGTTGATGTCGGCGGCCTCGGTCGGCACGGTGAGCTGCATCAGCTTCCGGCCCGGGGTGTGACCGGTCCGGCCTGGGATGGCAGCGAGCAACGCTGGCGTGATGCCCCCGAGCAGTGGAATGCGGTGCACTTCCACAAGGACGACCTCTACGACGCGGCCTGGAGCGAAACAGCGACCGTGGCGCTTCCGTCAGACCTGCCGAGCGGCATCTATGCGTTCCGCCTTCAGGCCGGCGAGCAGGCCGACCGGGTGCCGTTCTTCGTGCGGCCCGCGGTCGGTGCGCCGACGCAGGATGTCGCGCTGCTCATGTCGTCGGCGACCTACCTGGCCTATGCCAACCATCGGATGTTGTTCGACGGGGCCGACTTCATCGGCACGCGCACCCGGCTGCGACCCGAGCACGAATACGTGCGCCAACACCCTGAACTCGGACGCTCGATGTACGAGAACCATCCTGATGGCAGCGGGGTGATGTTCAGCTCGCGGCTGCGGCCAGTGCTCAATCTGCGTCCCGGGGCCGACGGCTGGAACTTCACGCCCGATACCGACATCAATGCGTTCCTCGAGCACAACGGCGTCGGGCACGACGTGATCGCCGACGAAGACGTGCATGCCGATGGTCTCGCTGCGCTGGCTCCGTACCGCGTGATCGTCACGTGTTCACATCCCGAGTACTGGTCGACCGACATGCTCGACGCGCTTGCCGCATGGCAACGAGGCGGCGGCAGGCTGATGTATCTCGGCGGCAACGGGTTCTATTGGCGAGTCTCGTTCAGCGACGCATGGCCCGGCGCGATGGAACTGCGGCGAGCCGAGGACGGCGTGCGCAACTGGCAGACCGGCGACGGCGAGAGTTACCACGCGTTCGGGGGCGAATACGGCGGCATGTGGCGTCGCAACGGCCGGCCACCGAACGAGGTCGCCGGCATCGGCTTCGCTGCCCAGGGTTTCGGGCGAGCGACCTACTTCGATGTGAACGAAGACAGCATGGGCGGCGACAGCGTGTCGGGGCGTGCATCATGGATCTGGCGCGGCGTTGAACCCGACGGCGGCAAGATCGGCACCTCCGGACTGGGAGGCGGCGCCGCCGGGCAAGAGGTCGATCGATACGACACACGGTTGGGGTCGCCAGAACACGCCGTCGTCCTCGCCTCGGCAACCAACTTCGGGCCAGACATGGTCCGCACCAAGGAAGAATTCGAAGGATCGACCGACGTCACGCTCCCCGACCCGTACGTGCGAGGCGACATCGTGTTCTACGAGACGGCCGGAGGCGGGGCCGTGTTCTCGGTCGGCTCGATCTCGTGGTTCGGTGCACTGGCCCGCAATGGCTACGACAACGACGTCGCTCAGATGACCGCAAACGTGCTGCACCGTTTCGCCGATCCAACCCCGTTCGATCCTCCCTCGCCCACGAGCTGACCCCAGCCCAATTGTCCAGGCGCCAGGCGCCTGGACAATTCGTCGCTGGAATCTGCGGCTGCGGGCGGGTACGGTTGCCTATGGCTGCATTGATCACATTCGACGCTGGCGCCGACCTCGACCTCGACGAAGTGATCGACATCTTCCGCCGAGACGGAGCCGTGATCATTCGCGGCCTGATGCCGCCCGAGTTGCAGCAACGCGTCTCTGGCGAGCTGGCACCTTGGGTGGCAGACACCCCCGCTGGGAGCGACGACTTCGTTGGTCGACAGACCACCCGCACCGGCGCCCTCATCGCTCGAAGCCCGGCGTGTCGAGAGGTCGTCATGCACGAGACCGTGCTCGATCTGGCACACCGGTTCCTGCTGCCGTTCAGCAACAAGATCCAGCTGCACCTCACCCAGGTGATCAACATCAAGCCTGGCCAAGGAACCCAGCCGCTGCATCAAGACCGCCTTGCCTGGGGCGGTTACATCCCCCAAGGGGTCGAACCGCAATTCAACACGATGTGGGCGCTGACCGACTTCACCGAAGAGAACGGCGCCACCCGAGTGGTTCCTGGCAGCGCCGACTGGGACGCTGACCGTCGTGCCACCAACGATGAGAAGACCCAAGCGGTAATGTCGGCCGGTTCAGTGCTGCTGTATTCCGGTTCGGTCACCCACGGCGGCGGCGAGAATCGCTCATCGCACGACCGCACCGGAATCAACATCACCTATTGCCTGTCGTGGCTTCGTACCGAGGAGAACAACTATCTGTCATGTCCTCCCGATATTGCCAAGGACCTCGACCCCGGGCTGCAAGAGCTACTCGGCTACACGATGGGCAACTATGCCCTTGGCTATTACAGCGACCCGCATGCCATCGCCGGCGTGTCTGACATCCTCGCCCCCGAATACGCCCTCGGCAGCTCACCGCGCAGCAACGAAAAACTAATCGGCTAGCCCGGGTAGCCCGCCGTTTGCTGACGCAAGTCGCTGCGCGAGCTGAATAGCTCATCTTCCCAGGGACCTTTCTTCTCTGCGACCTTTCTCCGCTACCCGACGACTTTTTTGTTGATGAACCTGCGCGAGCGGCGGGGGTGCGCTCCAGTGGGGAGTGCACAATTTTGTCGATGACGACCTAGAGGCGGCCGATGCGTTCGGCGAGCAGGGCGTAGAAGCGGTCGCCGTCGAGGTCGTTGGC
>JBDNHG010000447.1:0-14145 GCA_041688925.1 Acidimicrobiales bacterium
TGATTGTGTACGGATAGTCAGTCGATTGGGAAAGGATTGCGTCGAGCCGGTCGGCGGTGTGTACGTCGATCACCGTGAACACGAGTTGGCCTTCACCTGGACCCCAACTCTCGAGACCGGGTCCAAAGTCGGCGAGTACCGCTGCGAACCGGTTCGTTTCGGCGACCAGCTCGTCTTGGGTGTACGTGGCCCCCAGTCGAACCTCGAGCTCAGGTGTTGAGCACAAAATGTCGCGAATCGCCTCGCTGACCGGCCCGGTGCCCGTCAGTGTCACAACCGCCGCGAAGTACGGCTCGTGTTGCAGTTCCATGCGAGCAACACGGCCCGCTTCGAACGTCTGGACATCAGCCAGCCGCTCACTCAGGATCTGTTGCAGTCTCAGCCGACGAGATGCTTCTTCGCTGCTGATGCCATTCGCAGTGGCAACAGAGTCGGCGGCGAGTCCTACATCGGTCTCGAGCGCTTCTGATGATGCGACAACCAGTGGCGCTGGTTCATCACACCCCAACGTCTGCCAACTGATCGGCTGCGTCGCGCCCTGCAATTGGGCACCCGCAGCCGAGCCCGCTTCGACCGACGTCGGCTGGTCACCGCCACACGCGCCGAGCATCACCAGTGTCACCGTCGCCACCAGCAGACCCACATTTCGTCGCATGGGCAAACACTACGACGGATCCGTCACAACCAGCCTGCTCTAGTGCTACGACCACCAACGTTCGCATCCAGGAATCTCCCCAATGAAAGAGTCATTGAGAAAAAGAGTCATTGAAATGGTTCAGAGATGACTGGGGCGCACGAGCTGCACGAGTTCGGCGCCGCCGTCGTCGAGGGCCGCCCAGCCTGACGGAACTCGAAAGTGAGCGATGGCCGCCGTGTTCATCAGCTTGCCCGACGGCGAGAGTGGCACAGGTCCAGCTGCGAGGTTCTCGACCAGGTCGTCGAGCCCGGGGTTGTGGCCACAAATCAGTATGCGGGTGGCGATCTGCCGGGTCAGCGTCTGCATCCAGGCAAATGCTCCAGCGAGATAGAGGTCAGGGTCGAACTCGATAGTCGCCGGGTCGGCACCGCAGGCAACGGCAACGGCGGTTGCGGTCGCACGAGTCCGCGCCGCAGGCGAGCAGATGATGAGGTCGGGGCAGAGTTGTTCATCGAGGATCCACTCGGCCATCTCGTCGGCTGCCCGCTCGCCGCGGCGATTCAATGGGCGTTCAAGGTCAGACGTGCCGATCGTCCAGTCGGACTTTGCGTGGCGCATCACCAACAATTCGTTCATGGCTCAGATCCTTGCCGGTGCTGCTTGTTGGTGCACGATCATCGGTGGATGATCCCCGCAAATGCACGCAGATGGCGGTGCCATGACTCGGACGCATTGCGGATGCCAATGGGTGCGGTATCGAGGTTGCTCAGCCAATGACGCAACGCATCGCTTCGGGCCTGCAACGCAATATCGACGAGCATGTCAGACACAGCGTGTTCGGCTGATGCCCGATAGGCACCCAGGAACCAATGGCGAAACTGCCGGTAATCGTCGCTCGGCTGGTTCAGCGACGGGCTGGTGTCGAAGAGCGCCATGAACAATGTGTTGCCGAGCTCGAACTCGACCGGGCCCGTGCCACAATCGTCGAAGTCGAAAATCCACAACCGACCATCAGGATCGAGCAACAAATTCGACGGACCAAAGTCGCCGTGCAGCAACTGATGGTTGTCTTGTAGCCCTTCGACGAGCTGCCCGGCCTGCAACGCAGCCACCAGCGGAAGTTCGACATGCACGAGCCGCAGCGACTGATGCAGTCGGGCAAGCGCACGGCCCATCCGCTCGACATCGGGACGATTCGTGACATCGAGAAAACGACCATCGATCTTCGGTGATGCCACCGCGAGCAGGTTGCCCATGCGGTTGACCTTGGCACCGGCAAGCGGCACCATCGGCACGACCCGATCGTCATAACTCGCCACTGCTTCACGCACCTGCATGCGGGCAAGCACCTGGGCACGGTCTTCGACGGCGCCGTCGACCAGCTTGATGACAACCTCGCGAGAACGATTGCCGCTGGTTTCGACAGCCAGCACCACCCGCGACTGATGCCCACCATGCAGCTCGCGTTGCGGCACGACGCCGAGCCGAGCGAACTCGGCGGCGTCGGGCAGCGGAAAGGGCGGTTTAACTGGTTGGGAGGCGGCTGTGGCGATACCGCATCTTCGCAGGTGACGACCAAAAAAGTCCCCAGGAAGACGCACTATTTACTGCAGACAAGTTTGCGGGCCCCAGCGAGCGATCGGGGCTACCAATGATGCGGGTCAGGACCACATGTCTTCGAAGTTGAATCGGAAGAATCGATCTTGTACGTCTTGGGGGAGGTGGGCAACCTCATCGTCGAATCGCCGCAACGGATTACGACCGCCTTCGACATGCGGAAAGTCTGAGGAGAACATGGCGATCTCGGGGCCCGCCTGCTCGATGATCCAGCCGGTCGGTTCGGTGGGATAGGGCGTCACTCGCACCTGGCGACGCACATAGTCAGACGGTTGAAGCGTGAGCTTCTTGAGTCGTTCTTCGTGACGTTCGAACGCGGTGAACGCCGAATCGAGTTGCCGCATGAAGCCAGGCACCCAGACGGCGCCGAGTTCGATGACGCCGATCTTCAGATTGGGGAACCGTTCGAGCACGCCATCGAAGATCAGCATCGACAATGCCTGTAGCGGCGATGCCGAAATGGCCATGTAGCTCACCGACCGGAAGTTCTCGCCTCCACCATGGAAATCGGCTTCGGGTGGCAGACCGTTGTTGCGGTGCTGGGGAGGCATGACCAGCTCTGGCGTAGCGACATGCATGGTGACCGGAATCTGAGCCTCTTGCGCCATGGCCCACACCGGGTCGAACGCTATATGGCTTGGCGCATGGTTCTGGGGGCAGCGGTTGGGGATCAACAGTGCCTTGGCTCCCGCCTCGATCGCTTCGGCCGCAGCGGCCTTCGCTCCTTCGAATGTCTGCAGCGGGATGTAGGCGACCGCCAAGAGGCGAGGATCGACATCACAGAATGCAATGTGGGCCCGGTTGGCGGCCGATGCGACCTCGTAGGTCATCGCCGGGTCGTCACCATGTTCGAGTGCCTCGAGCATGGTGTTGTACACCGTCGGGTATACGAGCTGGCTGGCGAAACCCATGTAGTCGAGCGCAGCAACCCGGTCGTCGGGAATATAGGCCCCCGTCGCACGCCAGTTCTTGCGCAACATGACATCGGCCTCGGCCGACGCCTGATAGTCGGGGTCTGCATGCATCGCTCGGGTGCGGTCGATCTCGTTCAGCGTGGCGCTGACATCACCAATGTCGAAGTGTTCGAGCGAGTAGTCGAGCACGCGCTTGGTGGCGAACCCCTCGATCCACTCGGGCGTCTCCATCACGTGTGCATCGGCGTCGTGAATGATTCGGTCTTCGACATAGGCCATAGCGAGAGCCTGCCACTAAGAACCGTCCAGACAAAAAGCACACGCTCGGCGATCCAATCACCGCTCCGGCGAGACTTGATGGCTAGTCGTCAGCGGCGAGGCTCGGCACGGCGCAGATCAGGTCGGTCGAGAAGGTGCGATCAATGCGTTTGGCCGTGTAGTCGCCGTGCGGACCATTGCTGCTGCGTGCGGGCTCGTTGCTGAAGCTCGGACCGTTTCGTGTTGAACTCGTCGTAGGCGTCATAGTGCTGCTGGCGGGCAACATCGCGCGACGTCTGCCATGCGGCGAAACCGCCGTTGAACCTGGTGCCGGTGTGTGCATGATCGTCGAGCTCATAGACCGAGGTGATCACCCGTTCGAGAAACGCACGATCATGGCTGACGACGGCGACAGGACGCTGCTGCGCAACAACCATCGTTTCGAGTTGGGCAAGCCCCGCTTGATCGAGGTCGTTCGTCGGCTCATCGAGAAGCAGTACGTCAAAGCTGGCCAGCAGCATCGCTGCAAGGTTGACCTTGGTTCGTTGCCCGCCGGACAACTCGTTCGTCTGTCTGTCGACGTCGACGGTGCCGAGACCGACCTCATCGAGTATCTGACGCGACTGCTCGTTGAATGCCGCTGCATCGGTTGCCAGGTAACGAGCAAGCGCGCGGTCATATCTCTCGTCTGCCCCAGCGCTGCTGTTCGCCACGTCGATGAGCGATGCTTCGAACTCGGCAACGATCGCAGCTACGCCGGTCGCCCGCGCCAGATAACCCGAAACAGGCTAGCCCGGCTCGTCGAGTAATTGTTGTTGCATGAGGCCGACGGTCGCCGTTGGCGGGCTGGTCTTGATCGTTCCCGTGTTGGGCTCGAGTTCACCCGCCAACAGCCGCAACAGCGTGGACTTACCCGTGCCGTTCGGGCCGACAACACCCATGCGATCGCCGGGGGCGAGCGTCAGTGATATAGCGCTCAGCAGCTGCCGGGGACCGTACGCGAACCCGACATCGTTGGCGTGGAGTTGGGTGGATTCAAACATGGGTGAAGAGACCTTTCGGGCCGACAGACGACCAACGAGTGATGGGACAGGTCTCAGTTCTTCACGACAATGACCTTAACCCGAGGCGGGTAGGTGTGCCGCCAATTTTCGCCGAGCAGCACTCCCATTTCGAGTCTGCGCCCGGATTGATCGTCGGTCCCGCGTCGGTCAGGTGATGTCGCGGGTCAACGCGCTGCGCGGATGTCGGCCGTCGACGAATCCGAGGAACGCGGGATAGAGGTGGTAGCCGACGAGTTCCTGCATCCGCTCGGGTAGCTCGCGGACGAGCTCGCGCGGCATCGCAGCCTGGATGTTTTCGTGCGAACGCAGGTAGCCGGCGACATACTCGATGATCACGCCGAACCTCGGGGCATCAGAGCGGTTGGCGCCGCCACCATGGAACGTCTTGCCGGTCCAGATGAGAAGCGAACCCGCCGGCATCACGGCCTGGACCGGGTCGATGTTGGTGGGCACCTCGTCCCCTTGCCATGAGTTCGAACCCGGATAGACGACGGTGGCGCCGTTCTCCACCGTGAAGTCGTCGAGGGCCCACATCGTATTGAATACGACCTCGTCGTGAGAACGTGGCAACGGGTACGCCGCAGCGTCGTAGTGAATCTCCTGCGCCTTCTCGCCGGGACCGATCTGGATGCCGATGATCGACGACAGGGTGTGCGGTCCGATCAGCGTGTCGGCAAGCCGCTTCGTCCACCTGCTCAAGATGAGCGGGTCGAGCACTCGTGTCCTGGCCAGCGGCGAATAGATGCGTTTGGTGTGGTATCCCTCGAACGCATTGCGCCCGGTTGGCGTCTTTTCGAGGATGGGGTCGAGCTCGGCACGCATCTCTGCGACCTGTTCGGGGGTCAAGACGTTCTCGCAAATGACGTAGCCATCCTTCTCGATGGCCTCGGTGAGCTCGCCCACATCAAGTCGCTCCATGGTTGCCAGGTTCATGGCTTCTCCTTGTTCGGTTCCTCGGGTTCGATCGTCTTCTCCGTCGGTGGGGCTGTCGTGCGGGAAGCAAGGTCACTGCGTGCGAGGCCCTCCATTTTTATCACCCTCGCTTGACTCTCGAGCATCTCGCCAATCGCGTTGATGCCCAGCACGAGAACGCGCCGTTGTCGCCGAAGCACTTGTCGGATGTGCGCCGATCCCAATAATGAACATCCCAGGGACGAACAGGGCGGCCCTAACCTACTGCGACCGCCGGCCTCGTCAGTCTCGCGATCGCGAACTGGACTGATCGCCGGTCTAGCGTTGGTAGTAACCAAATATGAGGGGAACTCATGCCCTACGCCCAAGGCCGCACCTATCTCGACGCTGACAGCCACATCATGGAGCTGCCTGACTTCTTGACCAGCAATGCACCGAAGACGCAAACCGATTTGGTGGCCCGTGTGCCGGTCGAGGGAGGCGCTCGCTCGTCCGACGGTTTCGAACTCGCGATGAAGACCAAGGCGCAGCCCGCCGACAAGGTCGAAGAGATGGTCGCCATGGGCGATGAGCTGATCTCGGGACCCAAGGGCTATTTCGCGCTGGGGGCGTTCAACAAGAGCGAGCGCACGCAAGCGCTCAACCAGCTCGGTTTCGACCGCCAGTTGGTGTTCAGCACGTTCTCGGCGCCGCTCTGTTTCAACGCCGACACCAACGAAAAGCGCTATGCCTCAGCCGCCGCTCACAATCGGGGTATCGCCGAGTTCTGCGCCGATGATGCCCGGCTGATGGGCGTCGCCGCCCTGCCCCTCGACGATTCCGATTTGGCGCTGGCCGAAGTCGAACACATCATCTCGCTCGGCCTGGCGACCGCCTGGGTCCCCCACCGACCAGCGGGCGGCCGCTCACCTGGCCATACCGATCTTGATCCCATATGGGCTCGCCTGGCCGAAGCAGATATTCCGTTTGTGCTGCACGTCGGCGGGCAGCCGCTACAAATCCATCCCGACTGGATGAACACGGGCCGCCCTGTTCCCACCGACTGGCTCGGTGGCGGCGAAAACGTGCGGGCAAAAGACATGACCTCGCTGCACCACGACGCCGAGACATTCATCGGAGCGATGGTCCTCGACGGTGTGTTCGAACGCCACCCCACCCTGCGTGGCGCTGCCGTCGAACTGGGCGCCGGTTGGGTACCGAGCTTCCTGCGTCGCCTCGACTGGAGCTCAGATATTTGGCGCAAGTCTGAACCCGAGCTGCAGAACCTGATCCGCAAACCCAGCGAACAGCTCACCACACAGATGGCGTTCACGCCCTTCGTCTACGAAGACGTCGGTGCGCTCGTCAACGAGTCGAACGACGAGCTCTATCTCTTCTCGAGCGACTATCCACACCACGAAGGTGGACGCAACCCGCTCGGCCGCTTCGAACGGTCGCTCGACGGTCACACCGCCGAAACGCTCGATCGTTTCTATGCCGACAACTTCAGCAGGGTCTTCGGGGTCTGACAATGACTTCAACCGCGGGAGCGACCGCCCTCGATGTACGTCCGCTGACCGGCAGATTCGGTGCCGACGTCTATGGCCTCGATCTGAGCCGGCCGCTCGACGGCGACACGTCCGCTGCTGTCGAGGCTGCGTTCGCCGCGCACATGGTACTGGCCTTTCGCGACCAGCACCTGACGATCGACCAGCTCGAAGCCTTTGCCCTCCAGTTCGGCCAGTTCGGCGAAACACCGTTCATCACGCCTGTCGACGAGCACCCCCACGTAGTGGCCGTAGTACGCGAAGCCCACGAGGCAGGGGCATTGTTTGGTGGCTCGTGGCACAGCGACTGGAGCTTCCAGCCTGCTCCCCCGTCGGCCACTATCTTGTATGGCCACGAGGTGCCGCCCGCGGGCGGCGACACCGTCTTCACGAACCAGTACCTGGCCTATGAGACGTTGTCCACCGGCATGAAGCGCATGCTCGACGGCGTCAACGCGGTGCACTCGGCGCAACGGTCCTATGGGCCCCAAGGTGTCTTCGGCCGTCCCGATCCCGATGCATCGATGCACATTCAAGGCGGAGAAGAAGCGTTGGCACTCCAGACGCATCCGATCGTTCGCACGCATCCGGTCACCGGCCGCAAGCTGCTGTTCGTCAACGACGTGTACACGATCGGGATCGAAGACCTGAACGGTGCCGAGAGCAAGGCGCTGTTGGGTTACCTGCTCGAACACTCGAAGCAGGTCAGCTTCCAGTGCCGGGTGCGGTGGCAGCCAGGCACTGTCACCATGTGGGACAACCGCTGCCTGCAACATCACGCCATCGACGACTACTCGGGCCATCGGCGCGAGATGTATCGAGTCACCTTGGCCGGCGACAAACCCGTCTGACGGCCAGGCGCACCGATTCACCCTTAGGAATCTGATGACACCGCGGTCACGACATGGCGGCGGCGGCGCTCGAAGAGCAGCGATGAGCGTTCGTCAAAGACCTCGGGAAAGCTGCTGATCTCGTTGAGCACGACGGCCTGAAGCGCATCGGCATCTTCGACGGCCAAATGGATGACGACATCCTCGACTCCAGTGATCAGATCGATACCCATCGTCTCGGGCAACGCCCACACATAATCGATGAAGCGGGCCACGATGTCGCCGCTCTTGGGTTGCAGCCGAACGAACACGAGCGCTTGGAGGTTGCGGCCGAGCCTGGCCAGATCTACCTCGGCGTGATAGCCGGTAATCGCCCCATTCTGCTCGAGTTCGCGCACCCGATTCAGAGTCGTTGAGGGCGCGAGCCCAACCGCGGTGGCGAGCGCCCGATTCGTCTGGCGAGCATCACGCTGTAGCTCTTCGAGTAAA
Source organism: Acidimicrobiales bacterium (assembly GCA_041688925.1). Taxonomy (GTDB): domain Bacteria; phylum Actinomycetota; class Acidimicrobiia; order Acidimicrobiales; family UBA10347; genus UBA10347. The sequence continues at coordinate 8,248 of JBDNHG010000447.1, forward strand.
TGCGCATCGACACGATCGAGCTGTAGGTCACCCATTTTGTTCGGTTTCCTTCCGACGTCTCGGCATAGTGCCGAACAAAGGAATAGCAGACTTACTCGATGCCAAACAAGCTTCGTTTGCTTTGCATCATCGACGAACATACGCAAAGATTAGGGGGCACGCAGCGCACACTTCGAAGGATTCTGCATGACGGCAACCTCGCATTACCAGCTCGATGATCGGTACCGCGCCGACAAAGGAACAGTGTTCCTCACCGGCATTCAGGCGTTGGCCCGGCTTCCGTTCGAGCAACTGCGAGCCGACCGACGGGCCGGACTCAACACCGCCGCCTTCGTGTCGGGCTATCAAGGATCACCCCTGGGTGGATACGGCCAGGCGGTCGAGGCTGCCGCCCGAGTCGAGGCCGACCTGCCGGTCATGTTCCGCCAGGCGATGAACGAAGAATACGGCGCCACCGCAGTGATGGGCTCACAGTTGGCCGCTTCCCGCCCCGACGTCCGTCACGATGGTGTCGTCGGCATCTGGTACGGCAAGGCTCCCGGCGTCGACCGGGCCGCCGACGCGTTACGCCATGCGGTCTATGCCGGCACCTCGATGCATGGCGGCGCCATTGCCATCGTCGGCGATGACCCGAACGCCAAGTCGTCGACTGTGCCGTCGTCATCGGCCGGCCTGGTGTTCGACATGCACATGCCGCTGCTCTATCCCGGCGATCCGGGCGAGGCACTCGACCTGGGCCGCCATGCAATCGCCATGTCACGGGCAACCGGTCTGTGGTCCGCGATCAAGATCGTCGCCGATGTCGCCGACGCTTCGGCGAGCGTCGACCTCCATCCCGATCGCTTCCGTCCCGTAATCCCGCTGATCGATGGGAAGCCGTATCAGCACACGCCCTACGGACAACTGCTGACGCCGATGACCGTCGAGATCGAACGCGAAATCGTCGAAGTACGCTACGAGCTCGCCCGTCGCTACGCCACCGACAATGATCTCAATCACGTCGCGGTCAACCCGAGCGACGCCTGGGTCGGCATCATCTCGTCGGGCATCACCTATCGCGAGGTACGCGAGGCGCTCTCTCGGCTCGGGCTGCGCACCGACCACGATGTCGAAGCGGCCGGCATCCGCATGCTCAAGATGGGCATGCCGATGCCCTTCAATCCGCAGACGATTCGTGACTTCTCCCGCGGCCTTTCTGAGCTGATCATCGTCGAAGAAAAAAGCCCAAACATCGAGTCGTTGGTCAAAGACGCGCTCTATGCCGTGACCGAGCGACCAGTGATCGTCGGCAAGACCGACGAACGCGATCAGCCGTTGCTTCCCGGCTGGGGCGGGCTCGACGCCGACACAATCATCCCGGTGTTGCGATCACGGCTTGCCCGCCGGCTCGACGACCGGCTCGCACCGGTGGCCCGTGAGCGCATCATGATTCCGCTTGCGGTCGAACGTACCCCCTTCTATTGTTCGGGTTGTCCGCACAATCGCAGCACCGAGGTGCCCGATGGCGCGGTAGTTGGTGCCGGCATCGGCTGCCACACGATGGCGCTTCTGATGGACCCTGACCGGGTTGGCGACATCGCCGGCATCACCTGCATGGGCAACGAAGGAACCCAGTGGATCGGCATGAGCGACTTCGTCGACACCGACCACATTTTCCAGAATCTGGGCGACGGAACGTACTTCCACTCAGGGCAGCTCGCGGTACAAGCCGCAATCGCCGCGGGTGTGAACATGACCTACAAGCTGCTGTGGAACGGCACCGTGGCCATGACCGGTGGCCAAGATCCCGAAGGCCAGCTGCCGCTCGAGGCGGTCGCCCGAATCTTGATCAACCAGGGTGCCGCCCGGGTACTCATCACCACCGACGAGGTCGATCGCGACCGAGGCGATCTTCCCAAGGCGGTCGATGTCTGGGACCGCAGCCGGCTGATCGAGGCGCAAGAACTGTTGGCGACCACGCCAGGCGTAACGGTGCTGATCCACGACCAGGCGTGTGCCGCCGAGGCTCGGCGAGCCCGCAAACGAGGCCTGATCGAGACGCCCAACAGGCGAGTCTTCATCAATCACCGCATCTGCGAGGGTTGTGGCGACTGTGGCCAGGTCAGCAACTGCTTGTCCGTGCAGCCGATCGACACACCGTTCGGACGCAAAACCCACATCGATCAAACGACCTGCAACCTCGACTACAGCTGCCTCGAAGGCGACTGCCCGTCGTTCATAACGGTCACCACCACCGAGCCAGGGCGCATCCAACGCCTGTTTGCAGGACGCACGAAGCCGCAAGCCTCGGGCGGCACGCGAGCGGCAACAGGCGGCGCACCGGTGCCACCGTCGGTGTTCACCGAGCCAAAGGCACTCGTTCCTACCGATGCATTCTCGCTGCGAATCACCGGCATTGGAGGCACCGGCGTAGTCACCGTGGCACAGATTCTCGGCACCGCAGCCATGCTCGCCGGCTACAAGGTACGTGGCCTCGACCAGATCGGGCTTTCACAAAAGGCCGGCCCGGTGGTTAGCGATCTACGGCTGTCCAAAGATGCCCCGTCCTACACGAATCGTCTCGGCGATCGCCAGGCCGATCTCTTGCTGGCGTTCGATCAGCTCGTCGCCGCCAGCGACAAAGGTCTCGACACGTGTGACCCCGAGCGCACCGTGGTTGTTGGTTCGACGTCGACGACGCCAACCGGCGCAATGATCACCCGCCCCGACATTGCGATGCCAACTGCGCTCGACCTGGCGACCGCCATCGGCCAACAGACAACCAATCACCACTTCTGGGCCGACGCCCACGAGGTCACCGAAGAGCTGCTTGGCTCGACCACCGCGGCCAACATCTTCGTTGTGGGCATGGCGGTTCAGGCAGGTGGGCTGCCCATCGACCCCCAGTTCGTCGAAGAGGCCATCTCGCTCAACGGTGTCGCTGTCGCGTCGAACACGGCCGCCTTCCGTTGGGGACGGCTGCAGGTCAGTGATCCGACACAGGTCGCTGCGGCAGTGGCGACGATGACCGAGGCGGTTGCAGTTGCTCCGAGCACTCGTTTCGCAGCCGAGCTCGATTCGCTGAGCGCCGAAGGTTCGCGACGAGCGCACCTGGCGATGCTGGCTGGCGAGCTCGCAGCCTGGGGCGACAGCAAGGACGTTGCGAAGTGGTTCGATGTGCTCGACCGAGTGCGCAAGGCCGAGTGGGCGATTGACACGACAAGCGACCGGCTCGTCGATGCTGTGGCCGACGGGCTGTTCAAGCTGATGGCATACAAGGACGAATACGAGGTCGCCCGGCTCATGCTCGACCCCGACGGACTGGCCGAAGCCAACGAGCTCGCCGAACAAGGCGGCTCGGTGAGCTACCGGCTGCATCCTCCAATGTTGCGAGCTATCGGCTTCGATAAGAAGATCTCGTTTGCTGCGAGCACGACCCCTGTGTTTGCGGCACTGGCCAAAGGCAAACGGCTTCGTGGTACCTGGCTCGATCCCTTCCGTTGGGCCGAGGTGCGCAAGGTCGAACGCCAGCTGCCCGGCGACTACCTGTCGGCCATCGATCGCGGTCTCACTGCGCTCACGACCAACACCTTCGACACTGTTGTTGCGCTCGCCGAAACGCCCGACCTGGTCCGCGGCTACGAAGACATCAAGCTCGCCAACGTCGACCGCTTCCGCACCCGCGTCGCCGAACTGCTCGCCGCCCTCTAACACCCGCTGGCGAGTGCGTACGGGCTCGGAGAAAGGACGGACATATCCGACAGAGCTAGTACGCAAAAGCGGGCTACTCAGACACACACAGGTCCCCAGGACCGTAGAGGATTCAGCTCACGCAGCGTTTTTGCCCCAGCAAAAAGGCGGGCTACTCAGACACACACAGGTCCCCAGGACCGTAGAGGATTCAGCTCACGCAGCGTTTTTGCCCCAGCAAAAAGGCGGGCTACTCAGAGGCCGAGGATTTCTGCCGCGGTGTTGGCGCGAGCTTCGACGCCGGCCTTGTAGACGTCGAGGTCGAGTTCTTCGTCTTGTGCGCCCTGCTGCCCGTTGAGGTAGCGGGCGTAGACACCTTCGGAGATACACGCCAAACGCCACGCAGCCCAGGCCCGGTAGTAGTCGACCAGATCGAGTGAAACACCCATCTTCTCGGCGTACAGGCCCGCCATCTCGTCGCGGCTCAGCCAACCGGGTTGCGCCGTGACGCCGGCGTCGCCGGTCTCTTCTTCGATGGCGTCGGGGTTGTGCCAATAGCCAAGTAGTCCGGCCAGATCAGCCATGGGATCACCCAGCGTGCAGAGCTCCCAGTCGAGGACGCCGACCACTGGGCCGGCTGGGTCCATCATGCAGTTCGAAAGGCGATAGTCGCCGTGCGCGATCGTGGTGGGCGCATCGGTCGGGAGGTTCGCCATCAGATATTCGGCGACCCGGTCGATGACCGGGAGTTCGCGGGTCTTCGACTGTTCCCACTGCCCCGACCAACGCTTGATCTGGCGTTCGAGATAACCGCTGCGTTTCGCCAAGGTGCCGAGTCCGACCTCGTCGATGTCGACGCGGTGCAATGCACACAGGGTGTCGATGAGCTCGTGGCACATGCGGGTTCGCGCCTCGACCGGGATGGTCTCGCCGACCTCGGCATCGCGCACGATCACGCCATCAAGAAAATGCATGACATAGAAGTCGCGCTCGTTGACCGACTCGTCTTGGCAGACGCCAACGAGCCGAGGCACCGGTACCGGGCTGTCTTGCAGAGCATCCATCAACCGATGTTCGCGGGCCACATCATGGGCGCTGGGCAGCAATGGCCCCATCGGAGGCCGACGCAAGACAAACCTGCGCCCGGCCGCGTCATTCACGGTGAAGGTCATGTTCGACCGCCCACCGGCGATCAGCCCGAACTCGAGCGGCCCGGTGATCTCGGTGTGCTCCTCGAACCATTGGGTCACGTTTTGGACATTGATGCCAACCGGCGCTTGGTCATTCACAGACGCAATTGTGTCATCAAGAGGCCCTGTGGTCGAAACTGTGGTCAGGCAAACAACCAAGGGGCCCTCATGGAAGCACGAACACACGAACAACGACGGGCCGCGGCACTCGAGGTCTACGACGGTTTCATGGGCGGAGCGAACGACCCGGAACGCGCCGCTCTGGCTATGCAACGCAAGCTCGGCGCCCTGGGGAGCTTCGCCGTCGATGTTGTCATGGGCGATGTCTGGGCCCGGCCGCAACTGTCTCGTAGAGACCGAAGCCTGATCGTCATCAGCGTCCTTTCGGCGTTGGGAAGCACCGAGGAACTGACCTTGCACACCGGCGTGGGGCTGAACCATGGGCTTACGCTCATCGAGGTCGAAGAGATCCTGTTGCACGTTGCGGTGTATGCCGGGTATCCAATGGCGATGCAGGCAAGTCGTGCGGTCGACGAGTGCTTCCGTGAACTCGATGGCGTCGAGCGGTTGCCCGAACGATCACCGAGTGCGTTTCTGAGCGATGCCGAGCGCATCGCTGCCGCGTCTGATGTGCGCCAGACGCTCACCGGCGGTCGAGCGAACCCTGACCCCGAGGCTGACTTCGCCGCATTCGTCGATCACCTCGGCGAAGTCGGTCGCATCGCCTACATGTGGGCGTTTGGCGACGTCTGGGCCAGAGACGAACTCAGCCGTCGCGACCGCAGCGTCGTCGTGATCGCGATACTCACTGCTCTGTCGCTGGTGGACGAGCTTGCCTTTCACGTACCTGCGGGACTGCAGCATGGCCTGAGCCGCGTCGAGATCGAAGAGGTCATGGTGCAAATGACCATCTACGGCGGCGTCCCCCGCGCCATCGAAGGCACCCGCGCCATGCAAGCAGCCTTCGCCAAAATCGATTCGCGGGGATAGCCCGGCTTTCGTCTCGTCCCCAATTGTCCAGGCGCCTGGCGCCTGGACA
>JBDNHG010000448.1:0-4558 GCA_041688925.1 Acidimicrobiales bacterium
AAACAACCTCGACGACTGCGCACGATCGACGAACTTCCACGCACGGCGCTCGGCAAGGTGAAGAAACACGAACTGCGGCGTGCCTGACCACTGGCAGCGCCCAACGTGGCTGTCGGCCCTGGGTCAGGTCGGCCAGGTATCGCTGACGCGGTAGCCGAGCGGCCACGGGTCGGTTGGGTCGAGTTCGTAGACATAGCGGCCGGTACGCCACGCGCTTCCCAAAATGGTGGGCACGATCGCCGGGCGATCGCCGACCGTCGTCTCAGATTCGATGTGGCCGATGAACTCGCTATCGATCACCGACTGCATCCGCAGTTCATCACCGACCCGCATTACGCCCTGTGCGTGCAACAACGCGAGCCGGGCCGACACGCCGGTGCCCGTTGGTGATCGGTCGAGCTTGCCCGGCTCGACCACCACCGTGTTGTGCATATGGAAGGTAGAAGTGTCGACCTGTTCGAGCGCCCCGGCGATCTGGCAGAACGAAAAATGGTTCCAGTCGGTGGTGGGGTGCGAGAAGGCGAGCTGTGCATTTGCGGCAGCCGTGATTTGTGTTCCGAGGTGTGCGAGTTGGCGCCCATTCGCAGCAGTGATCTCGATGCCGAGGTCGGTGGCGTCGACCATGACGAAGCTGTCGCCGCCAAATGCGGTGTCGACACGGATCGTGCCGATTCCGTCGATCTCGAGTGACACGTCGCGCTCGGCAACGAACGCCGCCATGTTGCGAATAGTCACGCTCACGACCTTGCCGTTGGCGCACTGCGCCGTTGCTTCGACCAATCCGCCAGGCGCCTCGAGCACGACCTTGGTGGTGGGTTCATGCATGTCGACGATGCCGGTTTCGAGCACGACGGTCGTCACGCAGATGCTGTTCGATCCTGACATTGGTGGCGTGTGCATTGGTTCCATGATGATGAAGCCGATGTCTGCGCCCGGATCGATTGCGGGGACGAGGAGGTTGACGTGTTTGAAGACGCCTCCCCGGGGTTCATTGAGCACATGGCGGCGCAGTCGTTGATCGTTGTCAATCCAGCGGGACTGCTGCCACACAGTGGCTCCTGGTGGTGGTGCAACGCCAGCGACGATCACATCGCCGATCTCGCCCTCTGCATGGCAGCCAACGACCTCGATCGGCCCGGTCACGAGTGGTAGCGAATCGTGCACCAACCCACGCTAGTTGGGACGCCGCCGATGAGTGTCGGGCGGCGGCCACGGCACGCTCATTTTTGAGCTTGTCCATCAGATCGGCGGAGGTGAGCGCCCGATCGAACAACCAGCCCTGCATCGAGGTTACGCCGATTTCGCTGACGGCTTGACGGTCTGCTTCGGTCTCGGCGCCTTCGGCGACGACGTTGAGTCCAAGCGATTCGGCGAGTTCCTTGACGGCGCTGGCGATGGCACGTTCGGGGCCCGTCTGGCTCAGTGCCATCGTGAACGTGCGATCGATCTTCACGCTCGAAAGTGGCAGATCTCGCAAGTGCGACAACGAGGAGTAGGCAGTGCCGAAGTCGTCGAGTGCTATGCGCACACCGGCCAGGTGAAGCTCACGGAGGCGATCGATGCTGCTCTGTCCGGCATCGAAGGCAGCCGTCTCGGTCACCTCGACACACAACGAAGTGGCCGGCGCTCCCGACCGAGCGATGGTGGCCTTTACGGCGGCGGCGAAACCGTTCTGAGCAATGGTCATTGCCGAGAAGTTTGCCGAAACGTAGAGGTTGCTGGTTGCCGGGTCGGCTGCAAGTGTGGCGGCGAGGTCACAGGTTTGTTCGAAGCCAGCGTGGTCGAGGCGAACAATCAGGTTGGTCCCATCGATGGCATCGAGAAATCCTGCCGGCTCGATCATCTGGCCGTAAGTGTCACGGCATCGAGCAAGTGCTTCGACCCCGACGACCCGGCCGTCGGCGTCGACGATTGGTTGGTAGTGCATCACCAGGCGGTCATTGTCGAGTGCATCTCGCACCAGATTGCGGCGTTGTTGTTCGAGTTCGACCAGCAGTAGTTATGTCCACAAGGTAAGTATCGGCACACGGCCTGACCACTTGAGGCAATTGTCTCAAAAAGATATATTTGTCTCGGTTTGGGTATGTGGCTACAGAACGTACCTCAGTGCCGTAATGAATGGGCCATTTCGCCTGTTGCTGCGATCGACTCGTGTTCCGTCTCGGCCACAACCTTGAGATTCAGCATCGAGCAGCCTGCGTCGACATAAGGGCGAAGTGCATCGCTCACCTGTTCGACCGTGCCATAGGGCGTGTACTTCTCGAAGGCGGCGAAGGGCACCTTGTAGAACGATTCCATCGCCTCGGCAACAAGTTCGCGAGCGCGCTGTTCGGTATCGGCGACACCCACCCATGGCTGGTAACCGTGTTGCCACACAACATCGTGACGCCCAATAGCTGCGGCCTCGGTGCCGATCATGTCGACGGCTTCGGCGAATCGTTTCGAGGAACACCACGCGCCGACCCAGCCATCGCCGTAGCGCGCCGCTCTCGACAAAGCAGCATTCGAGCGGCCGCCGACGATGAGGGGAATCGCCGGGCGAATCGCCGGCTTGATACGAGCTTGGTTGAGTTGAAAGAACTCGCCCGCATAGTCGAACGGTTCTCCTATCATCAGACCACGCAGGATCTCGAGGGATTCGTTCGTGCGGCGGCCACGAGTTCGTGGATCAACGCCACAGACTTCGATCTCGTGGCGATCTTCGCCGCCGACACCGACACCCAAGGTCACTCGGCCCGGTGCGATCTTCGCCATAGTTGCAAGCTGGCGGGCAACGGTCACCGGGTGGCGAAGCGCCAGCAGGTACACGCTGATCATGACATCGATCGTCGGGTGCAGCTGCGACAACGCAGCAATCTCGACGAACCCATCGGTGCCCGAACCGTCCCGAAACGAGACATGATCGGCCATATAGACCTGGTCGATGCCAGCATCGGTGAGCTGCTGCATCACACGCTGCTTCTCGTCGAGCGTTTCGCTCCACAGGTTCGTGGGTGTTGCGAACCCGACCTTGAGCGTTGTTGGAGCGGTGCTGTAATTGGCCACGCTCCACAATACGGCCGCAGCCACAGCGCGTACCAGATCCCAACCGCCGTATACCCGGGCAGTTGACGCATGTCGGGAGTGGCGTTGGGTTGTGTCTGCCGTATACCCCTGGCACCTGACGCAGGTCGGGGGCGTGCCGGATGTGGTGTGGCGTTAGTGCCGCTTGGCGACGACGGCTTCGGCTTCGGTGATCAACGACGCCATCACGTCGGCGACCGGACGCACCTCGGTGGCGTAGCCGATGCCCTGGCCAGCTCCGGAGTGCAGCAACGGCTCGACTTCATGCTCGTCGATCGCACCAAGCAGATCGCCGACGAGCACGTCTTGGTATGGCATCTTCAGCGGCGCGGGCGCATTGGTGGCTTCCCACTCGTCGCTCCACGACGAGCGAATTTGGCGGAACGTCTTGCCCGACTCGCTGCGTGTGATCACAGTGTCGGCCGACGAAGCCGCAAGCAGCTTGGCGACAAGCGCCGGCGCCATATGGGCGGTGTGTTCGGTGGTCGTGAGCCAGATGGTTCCGGCCCACACAGCTTGGGCGCCAAGTGCCAGCGAGGCTGCCACATGGCGCCCGGTGGCGACACCACCTGCAGCCAACACGGGAACCGTCCCACAGGCATCAACGATTTGTGGAACCAGAGTGAACGTGCCGATCGTGCCGGTGTGTGCGCCTGCTTCGGCGCCTTGGGCGACGATCATGTCGACGCCTGACGCCAGGGCTTTGCGCACATGGCGGGGGCTGCCGATGAGCGCCGCCGTCATCTTGCCGAGTTCCTTGGCCTTGTCGACGGCAGGTCGTGGTGCGCCGATACCGCAGGCGAAGAGGTCAACGCTCGACGCCATGACAGCTTCGAGTTGTTGCTCTTTGATCTCTTTGGACCGGATGAACCGGGTGCGCATGCCGGGTCCGCTTGGTTCGGGAATCTGGTATTTCTCGATGAGTCCCTGCACAAAGGAGCGGTGCGTGTCGGGGATGTGGGCCTCGATCGCATCGCGACTGTTGTGCTCGGGCATCCCGTCAGGAAGCACCAGGTCGACGCCGAATGGTTTGTCGCCCACGAGGCTGCGGATCTCGGCGAGTTCATCGTCGATCTCATGAGGAAAGTGTCGAGTCGCCCCATAGACACCAAGCCCGCCGGCATTAGTGATCGCCGCCACGGTCGCCACATCGTGAGCGAAACCGAAGACGGGATGCTCGATGCCAAAACGCCGACACAGTTCGGTGGTGAGGATGCCCATGCGCCTTGTCTAGCACCATGCGACATCCGAAAAGTCCAGGCGCCAGGCGCCAGGACAATTGGTCAGGCGAATTGTCCAGGCGCCTGGCGCCAGGACAATTGGTCCTCGGCAGCCGAAGACAGTTGGCGGGGAGCTAGAGCGCTTGCTCCGCGGGAGGGTGGGTGAGCGAGCGCAAGGTCGAAACGATGCCGAGAGCGCAGCAGGCGACGGCAGCGATGACGACGACCACCCACCACGGATGTTTGATCAGCCCACTGTCATCGACGAGACCAGA
>JBDNHG010000449.1:0-2660 GCA_041688925.1 Acidimicrobiales bacterium
CACCGTCGTAGGCGACATCATGACCCCGCGCACCGATCTGATCACATTGCGCTCGGGGTTTGCTGTGGGCGACGCCCTTCAGGTTGCGACGTTGCACGGGCTCAGCCGAATTCCGGTGACCGGACCTGACTCAGACATCGACGACATGATCGGTGCGGTTCATGTCAAAGACCTGATCAGCGCTCATCTCGATGGGCGCACCCAGCACGACATCGATATCTGGTTGCGGCACGCCCCCGTCGTGCCCGAAACGCAGCGCATTGCCAACTTGCTGTCTGGCTTGCAGACCAGCGATCTACACATGGCAATCGTGGTCGACGAACATGGTGGGGTCGCTGGCGTGGTCACACTCGAAGACATCCTCGAAGAGATCGTCGGCGAGATCGAAGACGAGTTCGACCGCCCCGATCCGCTCGTACAGGTCATCGATGAGCGGACAGTACGCGCCGACGGACGTGCCGAGATCGCCCGGGTCGAAGAGGCATTGGGCGTAACGCTGCCAGCCGGCGACTATCGCACCATCGGAGGTTGTGTGTTCAGCGGCCTCGGTAGAGTGCCTGCAGTCGGCGACGTGCTCAGTTTCGACGAGCTCGATCTCGAGTTCGAGGTGATGCGCATGCATGGTCGACGAATTGCCGATCTGCACCTGCGTCGATCGGCGCCATTTGCTGTGCCGCTACCGACCGAACTTCCCGAAGAAACTGCTTCATGACAACTGCCTCCTCCGGGCCATCCAACGCCCCTGATCCGTTTGCCGAACCAACCAACGCCGATGCCTTGGCCGCTCCCGTTGCAGCACATACCGGGCCCGATGGCGAGCCGTTCCGCAGCGGATTTGTTTCGTTTGTCGGTCGTCCCAACGCCGGCAAGTCGACACTGCTGAACCGCATCCTTGGCTCCAAGGTCGCCATTGTTTCGAACAAGCCGCAAACAACTCGTACCCAGGTACGCGGTGTTCTGCATCGCCCCGGACTCCAAGTAGTTTTCGTCGATACCCCGGGCATCCACAAAGCGGTGTCTCCGTTGGGCACTCGACTGAACGAGAGCGCAACGGCAACAATTGGTGACGTCGACGTGTCGTGTCTTGTGATCGATGGCTTGGCGCCGTTCGGCCGCGGCGATCAGTTCATCGCCGACAAGATGCCGAAGAAATCGATCGTGATTGTGAACAAGATCGACCGTGCAAACCGCGAGCAGGTGCTGACGCAACTCACCGCGACCGCTGGTCTCGAGTTTGCCGAGTACTTCCCGGTCAGCGCGCAGACCGGCGAGGGCGTCGATGCACTCGTCGAGTATTTGGTCAGTCGCATGCCCGAGGGGCCACCGTATTACCCCGAGGACATGGTCAGCGATGTTCCCGAACCAACACAGGTCGCCGAGTTGGTGCGTGAACAGCTGTTCATCCACACCCGGCAAGAATTGCCATATTCGATCGCTACTCGGGTGACCGAGTGGGATTGGCCTCGCATCCGGTGCGAGATTCTGGTCGAGCGCGACAGCCAAAAGGGCATGGTCATCGGCAAGGGTGGAAGCCTGCTCAAACGTGTCGGCATCGCGGTGCGTGAACAGCTACCCGAAGGCGCATTCATCGAGCTACACGTGACGGTCGACAAAGACTGGCAGCGCAAGATCGATCGCATAGAACAACTCGGCTACGGCGAAAGCTAGCCAGCCAGCCGCCCCGCCCCTTCCTCCGCATCTGTGACCCTGCAAGTCGGCTATGTGCATCTGCAGGGTCACAGATGCGCTCAGTCGGGATTGTCACAGGCTCGTGGTCCACTGTTGGCATGCGAAATTTTCAACGCTCGCTTCGACTGCCACGAGCCAAAACGGCGTCCTCACATTTGAACAACTCAGGTCCGCAGGGCTGACCCCCAACCAGATTACCTATCGGGTCAAAGTGGGGGAGCTCGTGCGACACCCCGGTCAGATACTCCTCGTGGCTGGCTCGGCTTCCACCTTCGAGCAACGGTCGACGGCAGCTGCACTGGCTGCCGCTCGACACACCCGAGATCGAGATGGGCCCGTTGGCGCAGCATCACATCGAACCGCGGCCAGGCTGTTCGGCTTTCGTACGGTCGACGAGGACATCGATGTCAGCATCTGTTACCCGCGGAAATTGTCGATTGATGGAGTTCGAGTCGTGCGGTCTCGCGATCTGCTCGGCGAAGACATCACATGGGTAAATGGCATTCCGACAACGACGCCTGAACGCACGATTTGTGACCTGGGCCTCATCTTTCCCGAACACGAGGTCATGCGAATTCTGCGCCACGCCGTAGCTATGGGCCTGGTCAATCGGCGCGACGTCATCCGCATGCGATGGCGAATAAGCGAGCATGGGCGTGACGGTGCGGGGATTGTCGGCCGTTGTGTCGACCTGCTGCCAGAGTTGGCTGAGTTCGCCGAGTCGGGTCTCGAGGTGATGTTCCTCGAGATGTGCGAGAAGTACGACGTGCCGGTCCCCATCGTGCAACTGCCGGTGATCGCAAACGGCCGTTCGTATCGCCTTGACTTCGCCTATCCGTCCGCAAAGGTATTCGTCGAAATTGACGGCGCTGGTCACGGCAAGCCGAGCCAGATATCCAGCGATGGCGGACGACAGAACGACCTGGTGGCTCACGGCTGGCAACCAGTCCGCTTTGGCTATGGCATGCTTC
>JBDNHG010000450.1:0-4750 GCA_041688925.1 Acidimicrobiales bacterium
CACATGCGCTCGCTCGGCGCCTGAGGATCAACGATGATCTGGAAACTCGTTCGTAGAAACATCGCGGCCACCAAGGGCCGCCTACTCCTCATGTTGTTGTCGATCGTGCTCGGCGTCTCGCTCGTGAGTGGTTCATTCCTGCTCGCCGACAGCTTGCGCGCCCTCTTCGCCGACATCACCGAAACCGCGTTTGCGGGCGTCGATGTACAAGTTCGCGGCGCCGAAAACGACTTGTCGAGCGGCGAAGAAGCAGTCCGCATATCTGATGATGTTGTTGGCGAGGTCGCGTCGCTGCCCGAGGTCGAGTACGCGGAACCGCTACTCGGTGCGATATTTCAAGTGTTCACTGTCGACGATGAGGGCAACCCGAACCGCCCGCAAGGGCCACCCGTGTTTGCCTCGTCGTGGGCGGGCGAAACGCCCACCTCCTCGTTCAATCTGCGTGAAGGGCGTGCCCCCACGGGTGCCGAGATTGCGATCGACGGAGCGCAGGCCGATGCCGAGTCGCTTGCCGTCGGCGATAGCGTTCTCGTGTCTGGTCCTGGCATCACCGAGGCCTTTGAGGTCGAGGTGTCAGGCATCGTCTCGTTCGGCGAGTCAGATGCGCTTGCCGGTGCGTACTTCAACCTGTTCGACCTGCCAACCATGCAGATGCTCATGGGTACGCCGAACACCATCGATGGCGTGGCCATCAACGGCGTCGACTCGGTCAGCAATGCTGATCTGTTGGCCGCGGTGCAAGCAGCGGTCGACGGCGATGACACCCTCGAGGTCGTAACTGGCACAACTCTCGCCGATGAGCAGTCCGGCGATTTCAACGAGATCATCAGCATCCTGGGAAATGTGCTGCTTGGCTTCGCGCTGGTGGTGCTGTTCGTTTCGATCTTCATCATCTACAACACCTTCGCGATTCTGATCAGTCAGCGCATCCGTCAGTTCGGGCTGCTGCGTTCGATTGGAGCGACCGGTCAACAACTGACTCGCATGGTGTTGATCGAGGCGCTGATCATCGGCGTAATAGCGTCACTTCTCGGCCTAGTCGGCGGCATCGGTATTGCATCGCTGCTCAAATGGTTGTTCTCTCTCGGTGGCGGCGAGTTCCCCGATGGACCGCTGCTGTTCAAGGCCCGCACCATCATCGTCGTGTTCGTGCTCGGCATCGGCGTGACCCTCGGTTCGGCACTCCTACCATCGTTCGTCGCACAGCGAATTCCGGCGCTGGCCGCATTGCGCGATGGCGCCGCTGCGACATCAGGGTTGGGTCGTCGCCGTCGACGAGTCCTCCTCGGCGGCATCGTTCTTGCACTCGGCATCGCGCTCACCTTGCTCGGTCTGTTCGGATCGCTGGACACAGCACCACGACTGAGCGCACTCGGTCTCGGCGCCGCGTTGTTGTTCATCGGCGTTGCAATGCTCAGCGTGCTGTTCGCCTCGGCCGCCACCCGTCTGTTGGGCGCCCCTGTGCAGCAGTTCCGAGGTTTGAACGGACGACTCGCTCGAGACAATGCGAGCCGCAATCCGCAGCGCACCGCTGCGACGGCATCGGCGCTCATGATTGGTCTGGCGCTCATCACCGGCGTTCTTGTGCTCACCCAATCGTTGCGGGTCAGTTTCAACAAGATCCTCGACGAGGCCGTCGCGGCCGATCTGTTCATTTCGGACGAGAACCAGGGCTTTCCGTTCGCTGGATCTGCCGTCGATCAGCTCGCTGCGGTTCCTGAGATCGCAGATGTCGCCGGGGTTGCGTCGCTCAAGGTCGAGATCGATGGCGTCATCGAGAACGCGACAGGCTTCGACGTGCAGTCAGCAGATCGGGTGCTCGATGCCAACCTGACCGAAGGTACCTACGACACGGGTTCGAACGGGCTTCTCGTCCATCGGCCAAAGGCCGAAGAACTCGGCATTGTGCCTGGCCAGACAGTCACTGTTGCTTTCGAGGACGGCTTTACCGACGACTTCGACATTGCGGGCGTGTTCGACGACAACACGTTCTTCGGAACCGCGTGGGTCTTTGACCGGGAACTCACTGCGCAACACACCAACGTCGATTCTGTCGAGTTCGTTGGTGCGACCTTCGTCGAAGGCGTTGACCCTGACCAGGCTCAGCTGGCGGCCGAGACAGCAATCGCCAACTTCCCTCAACTCACGGTGCAAGACAACGCCGAGTTCAAAGCCACGCTGGAAGGTCAAATCAACTCATTCTTGATCTTGGTGTTCGCCCTGCTTGGCCTGTGCATCGTCGTCGCCTTCATCGGCATCGTGAACACGATGGCGCTGTCCATCCTCGAACGGACCCGAGAAATTGGTCTGCTGCGAGCAATCGGCACGTCGCGTCGTCAGCTGCGATCGATGGTGCGGTGGGAGGCCATCATCGTTGGCGTCTTCGGGGCGGTGCTTGGCGTAGTACTCGGCATCATCATCGGCTACGCGGCAGTGACAGCGATCCCCGACAGCTTCATCAGCGAAATATCTATCCCGTGGATACCCGCAATTGTGTTCACCGTTCTTGGCGGTGTGCTGGGCATGTTCGCTGCAATATTCCCCGCGCGCCGTGCGGCTCGCATGAACGTGCTCGAAGCAATCAGCTCGGTCTGATCAAACAGTCGGCGTGCACTGGGTCGGGGTCAGACCCGCGCTGCTGCACGTCGGCTGATTGGCGTAGAGATTGCGCGAGTAGGCAGAGCGCGAAGCTCGAACGCCCCGCACCTCGTGGGCCTGCCAGAGGACTTGTCGACCTACTCGCTAGGCCCCTTAGCCGAGCGCGTCTGCTGCGGCCTTGACCACGATGTCGATGTCGCTGCGGTCGATATCGAGGTGGGTGACCATGCGTGAGTTTCCGCCGTTCACGAGTACTCGAATGTCTTGCTCGGCCATTGCTTCGACGAACGAGCGATCGTCATCGACCGGAAGATGGACGAAGACCATGTTGGTGTTCTGACTCAGAATCTTGACCCCGGCGATCTGCGATAGGCCCTCGGCCAGGGCAGACGCGTTGGTGTGGTCGTCGACCAGTCGAAACCGGTTGTGTTCCAGGGCATAGCGCCCCGCGGCAGCGACGATGCCGACCTGTCGCAGCGCGCCGCCTGCCATCTTGCGCCACTTGTGGGCCTCGTGGATGAGGTCTTTCGGGCCGACGAGCACCGACCCCATCGGGGCGCCGAGCCCCTTTGATAGGCACAACGAGACCGTGTCAAACGGCGCGGCGAATGCGGCGATGTCGTCGCCCGTGGCCGCTGCTGCATTCCACAACCGAGCGCCATCGAGGTGCATCGACAACCCTAACGACCGCCCGACATCGGCTACCTCGTGCATCTGCTGCACGGTCTGGGCCTTGCCATCATGGGTGTTCTCGACGCACAGCAGCTTGGTGCGTGCAAAATGGTGATCGTCGGGTTTGACGGCCTGGCGAACCTTGTCGAGGTCGAGCGAGCCGTCAGCCAGCATCGGGACCGTTTGCGGCTGGATACTGCCGAACACGGCAGCTCCCCCGCCCTCGAATCTGAATGCATGTGCGTTCTCTCCGGCGATGTATTCGTCGCCGCGACCGCAATGCGCCAACATCGCGCACAGATTGCTCTGCGTGCCACTTGTCACGAAAAGGGCTGCCTCTTTTCCGAGCAGCTCGGCGGCGTAGTCCTGAAGCGAGTTCACCGTGGGGTCGTCGCCGAATACGTCGTCGCCGACCGGAGCTTCAGCCATGGCGGCCCGCATTTCGACTGAGGGGGTTGACACGGTATCTGAGCGCAGGTCGATCACCAGGACAACCGTAGTCCTCGTACTACCGTTAGTCATGTGGTCGCTCCCCCGCTTGCCGAAGTCGCACTCGATTGGTGCCATGCCAAGTCAGTGACCGCTGCGTCAACCAGCGGCAACAGCGACAAGGCACGCCGCACCGATCTGGCCCGTTGGGGACGTGCGATCAAAACGTCGCGAGGCGAAGTTGTCGACGAAGAGCAACTGCACGATCTGGCCGATGACCTCGGCGGACTCACGGTGCGTGACTTGTCGTCTGACGCGCTGCTGCGAGCACTCGACCTGCTCAAACGGTCGTACAGCCCGTCGACCCTGCAACGACAGCTGTCGTCAATGCGCGGGCTTTGTCGTTGGTTGGCGACGAAAGGGCTGATCGACACCAACCCGTTCGATGACGAGGTATTGCAGGTACGGGGGCGAACCGAGCAAGCCGTGCGAGCATTCACTCCCGACGACGTCGCGGCCATGATCAAGGCTGCAGGCGACCCATCGAAGAACGCTCGTTCAGCATGGGCGCTACGCGACCAAGCGGTCATTGACCTCTTGGCCGCAACAGGAGCGCGCAACGGCGAGTGCGTTGCGTTGCGCATCGGCGACATCGGTGGCGCCGATCGTCCCGTGCTGCACATCCAGCGTGGCACCAAATCAGGACACGCCCGCGAGGTGCCGCTCGCAGCGCACACCGTCGATCTGATCGACAAGTATCTGGCCGAACGCGGCGAGCGAGGAATGGCCACCACTGGCCGTGAGTCGTTGTTCGTACGCAACGACGGACGTGACTTCAGCACCGACGCGCTCTATCACCTGGTCAAGCGTCTGGCACAAGCCGCCGCTGCCCATCTGCCAGACGATGCGCTCGTGCACGGCCTTCGCCATCACTTCGGACTGCAACTGGCAATGCGTGGAGTTCCTCCGGCGACGCTGCAGCAGCTGATGGGCCACACCGATCCGCGCACAACGGCGCTGCACACCCGCCACGCCAGCCGAGATCTCGTCA
>JBDNHG010000451.1:0-3071 GCA_041688925.1 Acidimicrobiales bacterium
CATGGCCGCGAATCGGCGGAACGTCGCGAAGCTGTGCAACTCGAGGTCACCAGGCATGATCTCGATGTGGGGCGCGAACTCGCGGGCCAGCACCGCCACGACTCGATCTTCGAACAGCACCGGCACGGCGAGCGAGCGGATCCATCGGCCTTGGCGTTGCAGGAAGACGCCGCCGTCCATTACCTCGCCAGACTCGAAGGCCCGCGTCAGCAGCGGCCGGGTGCGCATCGGCAAGACCTCGTCGACCTGATCGACCGGGTACATGGTGCGAGCGTTCATAGGCCGAACGTGGGAGATGACTCGGAAGCCGTGACCCTCGGGTCGCATGATCAGCACGTCGGCCTGCGATAGGTCGGCCAACATGGCGCTGGCCTGCGCTAGTCGGTGGAGGTGCCGCAGGAGTCCAGGTGGCTGGCCTGCGGTTTGGGTCCATGCGCTGGTAGCCATCGTCAGGGTGTCCTAAGCGTCTGCTGCGGCTTGAGCTGCCCGATGGTCGCGCAGTGCCATCATGAACCGATGAACGATGTAGGCGGCGATTGCGGCGCCGACCAGTAGCAGCACATAGTTGATGGTGTCGAAACCAACAGGCACGGTCAGATCGGCGGTGATGCCCTTGGGCTCAGGCGCACCTTCTTCCCATCGGAAGGTGAACGAATCTTCGGTGTAGTCGCCGTCTACGCCGGTCATGTTGTAGGTCACCAGGTACTCGCCTGGAGTCGTGATTGGATCGACCAAGGCAATGACGAGTCGCTGCTGGTCGAGGTTGAGCTGCCCCGTCAGTTCATTGCCGGCTGCATCGAAGATCTTGGCCACCGGGGGATTCGCGACATCGAGATCAAAGAATTGCAGCACGATCGAGTGAACGGCGCCGCCAACCGTTTCGCCGCCTTCGGGCGACGATTGGCGTAGTTCGGCGTGGGCGAACGCCGGGCTGGTTATGAGCAATGAGCCCAAGAGCGTGAGGCAGAGCGCCAGCAAGAGCGCTCGCAGCTTGCGCTTCGGGGCGGGGGAGTGCATCGGGCCGAGACTACCCAAGAGCGGCACATCCCTTGGGTCGTGCGGGCGAATGTTGCTGATGTTGCCAATGGGTCACGAGTTAGCTGTGAGAGCGAGAGTAACCTGCGCAGATGCGTGCCTATCGGCTACATGCGGCCAGCTGGTCGCGCATCGTGACGCACCGGGTTCGCCGACCCGAAGACCTTGCTGCTCGACTCACGACTCGTCGCCGGCCCGATCAACCAGTACCAGCCGATGGGCAACTCGTGCTGTTGACCTGCAACCACCGCGTCGACCCTCGCAGCGGAGCGCTCGTCGATCGCCGCGAGCTGCTCGACCGCATCATCGAAGCGCTGTCGATTCCCGAGGTCGATGGTGTCGTGGCATCAGCCGACCTTCTCGAAGAACTCACACTGCTCAACGTGCTCGAACACCGGTTGGCGTTCTGCACGGCGTCAGGCGATCCGCATATCGGAGCCCTGAGCGGTTCCGACGGATCATGCGGCGGGGTCGGGTCTTCGACGATCGTCGCCAGCCATTTTGACGGCGCGGTCTTGTCACGGCGATGGGGAGCCAACGGCTCGCTGCGATCGTCGCAACCGTGGTGTGTTGCAGCCGACGTCGCCGAACTCGCCGCCCATGATCTGCCGACAATCATCGACCTGACGATCAGCGATCCTGGAGGTCGAGCCGAGTTCGACACGACCTGGGCCGACTGGATCGAACCGCTGCATGCAACGACCTCAGCGCTCGCGACGGGCGCTGGTGTCTGGATCACCGTGCCTGCCATCAGCGGGCTCGCACATCTCGCCGAGGCAACGGGCTTCCCGGTGCTGATGCGAGACACCGATGTGCCCATCCACCCCACGGCGTGGGAGGGATTCTTCGAGGCCGACCTTCCGCTGACCATCCGCGGCATGGTCCCCGGTATCAGCGTGCTGTTTCCGCTCGAGGGAAGTGTCGCTGAGGCGACCGCAACCATTGCACGAGCGGTGCGACGCCGGGTGACGAATCCTCGAGCTGCCTGACGGCGAACTGAAATCAGCCGCCGAGGCGGGTGCGAGCAGCGGCGCTGCGTTCGAGCAGATGTGCCGGAACCAGCGCGCGGATACGAGCGAGCGGGTCGTTGGGATCAGCAGCAGCTGCCGCATCGGCCCCGCCGCCAGCATCGGCAGCGACTACACCGTTGGCCGCAGCCTGGGCTGCCTTCTTCGCCCGCTCTTCAGCAAGTTCTTTCTGCTCGAAGAAATCGTCCCAATGGTCGGGACGCACGAGGTCGTTCGTGTCGAGCTGTCCGAGGTCGACACCATTGTCGAAGAACACCCAGTAGCGAGTCCAGCTGAAGCCGTTGATGACCTTGATCTTGCCGACCGTGCCTTCAGGCACACCGGGCAGGTCGAGCGTTGCCTTGACGATCTCGTTCTTCTTGAACGGCGTGTCGGGTTCGACGGTTTTCGAGAACAAGGGCATGACGAGCGAAGACCAGGGGCGTTGACGATGGAACGCCCACAACTTAGCGGCTGGAACAGACGAACTCACTGGATCCGGGCGCCCGCCCGCCGAATCTGTGGGCAGCTAACTAACCTTGTCGGATGGCCATTGCAGTCGATGATCTTTCGCCCGCGGACCTTGCGTTCTTGACCGAGCGGCATCTCGCCACGCTGTCGATCGTTGCCGCCGACGGTTCGCTGCACGTCACACCGGTTGGCTTCACCTGGGATGATGACACCAAGATCGCCCGCGTCATCACGTTCGCAGGCTCGAAGAAGGTCAGGCTGATCGAGTCTGCAGGGTCGGTTGTTGCAGCGCTAAGCCAGGTCGACGGCGGCCGATGGTTCACGCTGCACGGGTCAGCCACCGTCACCGCCGACCCGGCCACGAATGCCGACGCCGAGCGCAGATATGCCGCCCGCTATCGTCCGCCGGGCGACCGGGGCAGTGATCGGCGAACCATTGAGCTCGCGGTGACATCAATTGTTGGCCACTCATAACGGCCGGTAGTCGACCCAGCGCGGTGCCATCTGGGTTAGCCGACCCGCAAGCTAGTGTTGATGGCCTGTTCCGCCCATATTTGA
>JBDNHG010000452.1:0-5951 GCA_041688925.1 Acidimicrobiales bacterium
GGCGTGTCGAGATAGTCGGCTCGAATGACCGGATTAGAGACGCCAGACAAGATGTACTTGATGCTTCGGCCCGCCGACATGCCACCACCGACCGCTTCGATCACGTCGATGAGCGGCGTACCCATCTCGAACTCGCCGGTTCCATGCTGATTCGTATCACCCGAGACGGTGCACAGCACCATGCCCGGTGAGTCGTTGGTTCCGTGCTCTCGGTACCAACTCGCGCCGCGGGCCAGTATCGCAGGCACGGTTGAAAAGGTTTCGACATTGTTGACCAGCGTGGGGTTCGATCCTGCCCGCTCAGGGTCGCCGAGCGAACGGCCGGCCGACCACCCGATTTGGGGGCTCGTGCTGAACAACCCATAGATATAGGGCGGAAAGAGTCGAGGCAGCGGGTCCTCGCCCTCGATCACTTCGAGCAACGCCTTTTCCTCGCCAAAGAGATACTCGTCGGGGCCGCTGACAAGATCGATCTGCAGACCGTCCGTCAGACCAGCGGCAGCGAATTCATTGGCTGCCTCGATCACGCGAGCTGCCTCGACTTCGAACGACGCTTTGAGGGCGATAAACGCTCGACGGGCACCGAGCGTGTGCGCGGCGATGACCACACCCTCGATCAACGCGTAGGGGTTGTGACGCAGCAAGGTGCGGTCTTTGAAGGTTCCGGGTTCGCCCTCGGCGCCATTGGCGACAACGAACCTCTCGCCAACGTCATCGCCGCCTTCGAGCAGCGTCTGCCACTTGATGCCGACCGGAAATCCGGCGCCGCCACGACCTCGTAATCCCGATGCTCGCAGTTCGAGCGCGACATCGTCGAGGGACATCGCCCATGCGGCGCTGAGTCCTACCAGCCCTCCGGCCGCCTCATACTCAGCGAGTGAATTGATCGGGGCTCCATCCAGCAACACGGGACGGTTCCTTCCTGTAGGTGTTCAGTGGACCTTCTGAGCCGGGGGCCAGTGCCCGACGGAGCTGCTACTCGCCGTCGTCGGGGGTGGCGTTGGTGATCACCCTGCGCAACAGCCGCGAGAGTTCGAGGCTTTCGGATTCGCCCAGACCATCAACCAACCCGGTTTCGAGTGAGTTGAAGCGGGGGAAGAGTTCGTCGATCATATCGACTCCAGCGTCAGTGGCGCTCACCAACACTCGACGGCGATCCTCTTGCGAGCGACTGCGCTGTACCAGGTCTCGCTTCTCGAGGGTCGTCAGCATACCGGTGAGCGTGCCCTTGGCAAGGTCACATTCGGTGGCAAGCGTGGCGGTTTCCATTTCGCCCCACACCCACAACACCCACAGAATGGTGAAGCCGCCCCAGGTCAGCCCATATTCCTTGAGAAGGCCCTGTTCGGCTTGGCGACGAACCGCGGCGGCAGCCCGGTAGATATTTGAGATTGCCCGGTTTGCCTCGAAGTCGAGCGAGCGGTCGCCGAGGCGGGCCTGCACGTCGCGTTCGGCGTCCAGCATTCGTTCGATGGCATCTGGCTCTTGCATAGACATTCGTTAGATACCAAACTACCCGGCAGGGACGGCGGTTTGCGAACCTCCCGTTACCCCGACTCTCCTCGGAGGAAACCGACCATGAAGCCGAAGCTGCTGCACCCGTATGCGAAACCAGCCAAAGACAAGGAGAAGTTCCGCGAACTTGTCCGCGGCGAAGGTGTGCGGCTCTGGGACACCGAAGGTAACGAGTACATCGACGGCATGGGAAGCCTGTGGTTGTGCCAGGTCGGCCATGGACGCAAAGAGATCGCGGATGCGGTGCACGAGCAACTGTCGACGCTGGCGTACAACGTGTTCGACCCGTGGTCCCACCACGCACCCGAGGCGCTCGCTGAACGAATCAGCGATCTGTCGCCGCTCGACGGGTCGCGGGTGTTCCTGTGCTGCTCAGGGTCCGAAGCCATAGATACGGCTTTCAAGATGACCCGCCAGGTCGCCCAACTCAAGGGTGAGCCCGACCGCCAGATCGTGCTGCGCCGTACCCGCGGTTATCACGGCATCGCCGGCGCCGGCACCTCGCTGCAAGGCATCGAGTCGAATCGGGTCGGCTGGGGTGACCTGCTGCCCCACATCATCGAGATCGACCCCGACGACATCGAGTCGGCGGCACGCGTCTTCGCCGAACACGGCGACCGAATCGCCGGCGTCATAACCGAACCGGTGCAAGGCGCCGGTGGCGTGTGGCCGCCCACCGACGACTACATGCGGCGGCTTCGTGAGCTGTGCGACAAGGCGGGCGCACTGCTGGTGTTCGACGAGGTCATCTGTGGTTTTGGTCGCACGGGCGAATGGTTCGCCGCGCAAACCTACGGGGTGCAGCCCGACCTGATGACGTTTGCCAAAGGGGTCACCAGCGGCTACCAGCCACTCGGCGGCGTCATAGTTTCCCGCGAGATCTGTGACCTGCTCGAGGCTGATCCTGACTTCTACTTCCGTCATGGCTTCACCTACAGCGGCCACCAGGCGTGCGCCGTCGCCGGCTTGGTCAACATCGACATCATCGAGAAGGAAGGGCTTGTCGAGCGTGCCCGAGACATCGGCTCGGTCTACTCGAAAGGGCTTGCTGCCATGGTCGCAGACGGCACACTCTCGGGGTACCGCGGCGTCGGCGCGTTGTGGTCAGCTCAACTGCCAGAGGGCACCACACCAGAGCACACCATCGCGTGTCGCGATGCGGCGCTCGACAAGGGCGTAATCTTCCGTCCGATCGGCGACAGCCTGACGTTCTGTCCGCCACTCATAATCGACGATGCCGACCTGGCCCGGTGCCTCGACGTCCTCGCCGAGGTGGTCACCTGAGCCCCGCTGCGAGGACGCACGGGTAAGGTGAGCCGCCCTCAACCGACGGTGAAGGAACACGCATGCAAGCGGCCGGACAACTGCAGAACACGCTTGCGCTCTATCCCAAACGTATCGTCGCGTGCAGCGGCGGCATCGACAGCCTGCTGCTCGCGACCATCGCCCATCGTGCCTCGCCCGCAACAACGGTGGTCGCCCATACCGTGACTCCGGCCGTTCCTGGTCTTGGCACTGCTCGCGTCGTGGCCTTCGCTGAACGCGAAGGATGGAAACTCGAGCTGGTTCGTTCAAACGAGTTCGAAGATGAGCGGTACCTGGCCAATCCGACAGATCGCTGCTACTACTGCAAGACGAGTCTCTACGACGCCATCGACACCGTTCGTGCTGTCACCAGCGCACCCGTCGACGCCGTGATCTTGAGTGGCGCCAACACCGATGATCTCGGCGAGTATCGGCCGGGCCTCATCGCAGCGAGCGAGCATCAGGTGCACCATCCCTATGTCGAGGCCGGCTGGGGCAAGGCTGCCATTCGTGCGGCAGCACGCGATCTTGGCCTGACCGAAGCCGAGCTGCCGGCGTCGCCTTGCCTGGCGAGTCGCCTATACACCGGCACCCGGGTCACCGCAGCACGGTTGCAGGCGGTCGAGGCCGGCGAAGCGCTGATCACCGAACTGACGGGTATCACAGTGGTGCGGTGCCGCGTGCGTGATACCGACGTTCTGGTTGAGGTCGGTCCCGACGACCGCCCGCTGGTCACCACAGCCGTGCTGGCAGCGGTACAGACCACGATGGCCTCGATCGAGCCCGAGATCACATCGGTGGCGCTTGACGCACGCGAGTACCGCCCCGGCCGAGCGATTCTCCACGTCTCCTGAGGCGCACAGATGCATCAGCACGATGACAGGCGCAGCGAGCGCATTGGGATGCCTGAGGCCGTTCTGTGTTCCGCCAAAACCGCCAGGCAGCTCGACGCGATCGCCAACGATCTCGTTGCTGGCAGTGAGCCGGTGTTGTTCACCCGACTCAGCCTCACCCAATACCAGGCGCTTCCGCCAAAGGCGCTCGCGCTGATGGACTACGACGAGGTCAGCGAGACAGGTTTTTTGCGCGGTTGCCTGCAGCGCCGCGCTGGCCGCGTCGCTGTCGTCGCTGCTGGAACCTCTGATCAGCAGGTCGCCGCCGAAGCAAGCCGCACGCTGCGGTTCAGCGGTATTGAGGCCGAGCTGATCGTCGACGTTGGCGTTGCAGGCTTGTGGAGGCTCCAGGCCCGCCTCGACGACATCGCTGCTGCCGACGTCGTCATCGCCGTCGCCGGAATGGACGCCGCGATCGTGTCGGTACTCGGTGGGCTCGTCGCTGCACCCGTGATCGCTGTTCCGACCTCTGTCGGCTATGGGGTTGCGGCGGGCGGCACGACGGCTTTGCACAGCGCCCTCGCGAGCTGCGCTCAAGGTGTCACCGTTGTCAACATCGACAACGGCTTTGGCGCAGCATGTGCAGCAGTGCGTATGCTGGCGCTTCTCGAGCGGCCGGCATGAAGATCGCATGGTTCGACGGGGGAGCAGGAGCGAGCGGCGACATGATGCTCGGCGCTCTCGTGGGTGCTGGCGTGCCGCTCGACATTCTGCAAACGGCCCTCGATCAGCTCGGCCTCGACATCGCCTTGCGTAACGAGGCGGTGCAGCGAGGCGGACTCGGCGCAACCAAGGTCCATGTCGACGTTCCGCAGGCGACAAAAGTTCGTCATCTACCACAGATTCTTGCAATGTTCCATGCGCTCGACCCGGCCGTCAGGGACCTGGCGAGCGCTGTCTTCCAACGCCTTGGCGAGGCTGAAGCAGCGGTACATCAGATGTCGCTAGACCAGGTGCATTTCCACGAGGTTGGCGCCCTTGACTCAATTGCCGACGTCGTCGCCGGTTGCGCCGCCATGGTGCACCTGGGCGCCGATCGCGTCTATTGCTCAACGCTCAGTCTTGGCAGCGGCCGTACACGAGGCGCTCATGGGCCCATCCCTGTGCCTGCGCCGGCCGTGTTGCAGCTCGTGCGTGACGTCGCCCAGGTTGCTGCCGGGCCCGCCAGCTTCGAAAGCACGACCCCGACGGGCGCTGCGCTTCTTACGACGCTGGTCGACGAGTGGGGTCCAATGCCCGCCATGACGGTGCACACGATCGGGATGGGCGCCGGCACCAAGGACTCACACGAAGTCGCCAATGTTCTGCGCCTTGTCGTCGGCTCAGCCTGAACGCAGCGCGGCTCAGTAGCTGCTGGGGGTAAAGGTCATGAGGGTCTTCTTGAGCGGCACGCGAACGACGACGCCATCGGCTTTGGAGTCGACCATTGCGCCGTCGATGCCGCTGATGTCCCATTGCCGCGGCTCGACACCCTTGATGCGGAACGTCGTGTAGACCTTGGGGTCTTCGTACAGCGGCGCCAGCCCCAGATAAAGCGAGCTGCCGATCCATTCGGCCCGGTCGAACGCCATGGTCGGGAAGTCGACACCCACAATCTGAGGACACGGCTCGATCGGCGCGTCAGACAACGCCTGCCACCGACCTGGGCCAGAAGCCTCGGCGGCAGCCAGAAATGCGTTGAACTGTCCCCGGGGGTGCGGCTCATCGAGGCCCATGCCCCACGTGAACTCGCCAGACTGGTGATCCCACGTTGGTTCGTACGACGCCTCGATTGCGGCTGCAAGGCGCTCTTCGATCTCGGTCAGTCCCCATTCACGCGCCAGTATCAGCGACGATCCGTAGGCACGGCTGGGGCGCAGAGGAAGTTTGAGTTGCGAGTTGAGGCCAACCGATTCGGCGGCCGCCAGGAACAGTCGACGAGCATCGGCAGGTTCTTGCGGCGCGGCGTAGAACGCTGTTGTACCCGCCATCGAGACCGGCGTTCGATGGTGCACATCGAGGACCGGGTCGTAGTAGAGCGTGGTCGACGTGGGAAGTGCGTCGCCATCGAGATCGAGGTAGTGCGATCGGGCGTGTTGCCACCAGGGCGACGCCGCTCGAGCATGAAAATCGGTGCCGTATTTATTGTCGTGAAGCCTCAGACCGAGACCGGCGCCAGCCAGTCAAAACGGCCACACTTTTGTGTTCTCACAATGGCATCCGATGGGCGCCGTCATCCATTGCTCGCAGAGGTGCTCA
>JBDNHG010000453.1:0-1790 GCA_041688925.1 Acidimicrobiales bacterium
GAAACCGGCCTCGGTCAACAAGAAGTCGCCGGTATGGATACCGATCTGGTCGGCGACGATCGAGCTGTTGCCAGTAGCGATGTTGCCGAACGGGCCGGTGTGCACCAAAGCTGGTTGGCCTTCGAGCGTCTGCATCAGGTTCGGCTTGATCGCCTCTTTCAGGATCACCGCCATGGCACCGGCAACCTTGAGCTCTTCGGCGGTCACTGGCGTGCCTGCCTTGGTGTATCCCACAACGATGCGACCCAGTCGCGCCCGCAGGTCCATCAAGCCGGTGCACAATGCCAGCGCGGCCATGACCTCGGATGCTGCGGTGATATCGAATCCGGTCTCACGTGGCACGCCGTCGAGGCGGCCGCCGAGCCCGACGATGATGTTGCGCAGGGCACGGTCATTGACGTCGAGTACTCGCCGCCAGGTGATGTTGTGCAGATCGAGTGCGAGTTCGTTGCCGTGAAAGATGTGAGCATCGAGCATGGCGGAACACATGTTGTGTGCCGCCGTGACCGCATGCATATCGCCGGTCAGATGGAGGTTGAATTCTTCCATCGGCACGACCTGGCTGTAGCCACCACCGGCGGCGCCGCCCTTGATACCAAAGGTCGGACCCATCGACGGCTGGCGAATAGCAATCGTGGCCTTCTTGCCGATGTGGCCGAATCCCTGGCCGAGACCAACCGTTGTGGTCGTCTTGCCCTCACCGAGTGGCGTCGGGGTGATCGCCGAAATGACCACATATTTAGCCTTTGGCCGATCGGCCATCGCCGGAATCGCATCGAGCGAAATCTTGGCGGCAACCTTGCCATACGGCTCGAGAAACTCTCGGTCGATACCAGCGATATCGGCGATCTCGGTGAGCGGCCTGATCGAGGCAGCTTGAGCGATTTCGAGGTCCGATGGAATTCCCATGGCGATGACCGTAGCAGTTCGTCCCCCGCCGCCATTTCGCTCCGCGATGCGGGCCGGTTCGCGGGACGCAGGCGTCAGTAGCCCCGGCTGCGATCCAGCAGGGGCGTGACTTCCTCACCAGCGCGAAGGCGTGCGATGTTGCTAGCGATGAGGTTCGCCGCGCTGCGAATCTGGGTCATGCCCGAAATGTGCGGCGTCAGCGTGACTGCTGGATGTGTCCACAGCGGTGAATCGTCGGCCGGGGGTTCGGGATTGGCGACATCGAGCACCGCCGCCGCCAACGGCCCATTGTCGAGCGCGTCGATCAGGGCTGTCTCGCTGGCCAACACGGTGCCTCGTCCGACGTTCACAAAGATCGACCCGTCGACGAACTGTGCCAGCCGCTCGGCCGTGAGCAAGCCTGTCGTGGCCGCCGTGCTCGGCAGAACGTTGATCACCGCATCGCTGCCGTTCAGAAACGCGCCGAGTTGGTCGTCGCCCGCGAAATGGGTGATGCCGGTGTCGTCTCGACCCGAGCGAGTCCATGCATTGACCGCATAACCCAGGTCGCTGAACGCCCGGCCGATACGTGATCCGATCTCGCCGAAACCGAGCACGCCGACTCGAAACTCGTAGGGCTGCTTGTTCTCGAGCACCTGCCATTCGCGATCGGCTTGGGTCGCTTCGAGCTGGGCGAACCGGCGTCCGTGGCGAATCACCCATGCCAGCGCATAGGCCGCCATCTCGTTCGCCATCTCGGGGTCGGCCAGACGCACTACTGGCAGGTCGACGCCCGGTTTCTGCCATTGTTCGGTGCCGGCGCCCTGGCAAAGGATCGCTTGAAGGTTGGTCAACGTCGCCAGATCCTTGCGAGCCATGACCCAAGCAACGAGATATTCAGC
>JBDNHG010000454.1:0-4098 GCA_041688925.1 Acidimicrobiales bacterium
GGCCCAGAACGGATTGGCAAAGATGAGGATCAGGGCGACCACCAGCGCATAGATTGCGGTCGACTCGATGAGCGCCATCGCCACAAACAACGTGCGGGTGATCAGGTTGGCCTCGTCAGGTTGTTGAGCGATTGCCCTCAGGGCTTCGGCTGCAACCCTGGCTTCGCCAAGGGCGGGCCCCAGTGAGCCCACGGCAACCGTGAAGCCCGCGGTGATGATCGACACCATTGCGACCACTGTTTCGGGGTCCATTAGGTGATCCTTTCTGTTGGTAGTTCTGTGCGGTTTGCGCGGTCGTTGGCGCGGCTGCCTGCGGAGATGTACACGATCGTGAGCACCGCGAAGATGTAGGCCTGAATGACGCCAGTCAGTAGGCCGAGCGCGTTGAGGAGCGCCGGGAAAAACAACGGAGCGACGCCAAGCAAGATGGCCACGATCTTGGTGAAACTCATCACGTTGCCAAAAAGGCGAACCGCGAGCGCCAACGTTCGAGACAACTCCGACATGATGTTAAATGGCAGCATCAGCGGGTTGGGCTGTATGTAGTTGCGCAGATGGGCCCGCACCCCATGAGATGCAATACCGAACACCGGCACCGCGAGGAAGACACAAATCGCTAAGGCGGTTGTTGTTGACAACGAGGCAGTTGGTGGCACATAACCAGGCACGATCGCCAGCACATTGGACACCAGGATGAAGATGAAGATGGTTCCGACCAGCGTGAGATAACGATCCGGTGACTGACCTGCGATCTCACGTATCTGGTTGCGAAGAAAGTCGACCAGTACTTCTAGGCCGTTCTGCCAGCGCGACATCTCCGCGCCGCGGCGTAACCGTCGAGTAATTGCCCAGGAAGCAACGATGAGCAATGCCATCACGATCCATGTGGTGACAAGTGTGAGGTTGATGTTGACGAAGCCGTTGTCCCACAGGACCGTCTGATCAGGGGTGATATCGCGTTCGCCCATCTTCAGTTCCTTTCGCTTGCGCGACGGGTCGTCGCTGGCACCAACCCAAGCGGTGTGTGCGAGGCGGCACGAACCACCGCGATACGTGTCC
The DNA here is from genome assembly GCA_041688925.1 of Acidimicrobiales bacterium. Taxonomy (GTDB): domain Bacteria; phylum Actinomycetota; class Acidimicrobiia; order Acidimicrobiales; family UBA10347; genus UBA10347. Next base: position 1,060 of record JBDNHG010000454.1, read on the forward strand.
CGATCAAGCCGACTAGAGCGCCAAGCAAGGCGGCGGTATCAGCGCGTCCCAGAAGGACGAGACCGAGAGCCATAACCGCAAGCCGGGTGGTCAGGCTGGCCACGAGCAGCAGACCGGGTGCGCGGGCGGTGACAAGGCGGTGCGTTGTCCACCAGAGCCCACCGAAGAAGGCGAGCCCCAGACAAGCCCCCGCAGCTACGCCGATTAGCGCCCAGAACACTGTCATGTGTCACCATCGCGATCGCTCTCTTGACGCACCCAGTACCACGCCATCGACAGCCCGACGCCAACTCCTGCAATAAGGAAGGTGATCGCAAAACTGAGCGAGGAATCAACGCGATCGTCGAGAAACACCCCAAACGCAAGACCCGCCAGCGTCGGCACCATGACGGTCCAGCCAACCAGCCCAAACGTACCGAGCCACACCCAGATGCTGTCCTGGTTGTACAAGCGCGCTCGGCGCCGCCGCAACGACTTACGCAAGACCAGGCGTTGCATCTCGCGTGAATGCATCTCATCGCTCGCAATGTCTTTGGTCGTGTCCTGGTCCGCAGTTCCTGACGGGTCAGTCATGGTCTTCCAACTCGAGTAGACGACGGAAGGCATCGGTTTCGAGATGAGCGAGCACAGCACGGGTCCGTTGCTCGCTCTCGGTGGTGTCCTTAAACGACGCCCGTAGCCGACGCTGGAGGCTCAACACGTCGTCACCCTCGACTGCACCGCCGGTTGCGACGCGAACCAACGGGCCCTGCTTGACCAGTATCCCCGCCTCCACCGCGAGCACATGCTCCTGTTCGCCGACTGTGTAGGTCAAGAGTCCTGGAACGAGCGACGCAGTGAAATCGATGTGTCTCGGCAGCAAGGTGAAAGACCCGTTCCGCGCTTCGGCTGACACTTTCGACACCTGCTCGTCAACGACGACTCGTGCTGGGGTGAGCACCTCAAGATGAATCAGACCGTCGACCATGTGCCCTGGTCCGTCCGCATCGGAGTCGGTCATCTCGGCGGTGGTCATCGTGGCTCCAGGTCGTCGAGGCTGCCGATCATGTAAAACTCGGCCTCGTCTCGATCGTCGAGGTCTCCAGCAATTATTCGCTCGCAACCTTCGAGGACATCGGCGAGTTCGACGAACCGTCCGGAGCGGCCAGTGAATTGTTCTGTCACCGCGAACGGCTGGGTCAAGAAGCGCTCAAGCCGCCGAGCGCGGGCGACAGCGAGCTGGTCTTCTCGTGCGAGCTCTTCGATTCCGAGCATCGAAATCACGTCTTGGAGTTCGTCGTAGTGGGCCAAGGTCTCGCGGGCCTCGCGAGCGACCCCATAGTGACGTTCCCCTACCACCGATGGCGCCAACATTTTGGAGTTCGATCGCAGCGGGTTGATCGCTGGATACAGGCCTCTCGACGCCCGGTCCCTCGAAAGGACTACAGAAGCCGAGAGATGACCAAACACGTGGACCGCCGCTGGGTCGGTGAAATCGTCGGCCGGGACATAGACAGCCTGGACCGAGGTGATCGCTGCGGTTTCGGTGCTTGCGATCCGTTCTTGGAGCGACGCCAGCATTGTTTCGAGGTCGGGCTGATATCCAAGGCGCGACGGGATCTTGCCGAGCAGCGCGGACACCTCGGCGCCGGCCTGGACGAAACGGAAAATGTTGTCGACAAGAAGTAGCACGTCCATGCTTCGTTCGTCGCGGAACCATTCGGCAATCGTGAGCGCGCTATGGCCGACGCGTAAGCGCGCTCCTGGCTGTTCGTCCATCTGACCAAAGACCAGCACCGATTTGTCGAGCACGTTGCTGCGTTTCAGTTCTCGTTGAAGTTCTTCTGCTTCGCGTTTACGTTCGCCAATGCCGCAGAACACGGTGACGCCGTCGTGGCCACCCGCGACGTTGTTGACCAATTCCATGATGAGCACGGTTTTGCCAACGCCCGCTCCACCGAACAGCCCAGCCTTACCGCCTCGTTCCAACGGAGCGAGCAGGTCGATCATCTTGATTCCGGTCATGAAGGTTTCCGACGTCGACGGCCGCCGGATAAGCGGGACCGAGTGTTGATGGATTGATCGTCGCGACAGACCCGTTAATGTGTCGTCCCCAAGCCCGTCGATGGTGTCACCGAACACATCAAATACTCGGCCAATGACCGCATCGCCAACGGGCACCTCGATGGCGGCGCCGGTATCGGCAACAGCATCGCCGCGGGCCAAGCCTCGTATTGGGGTCAAGGCCACGGCCCGAATCGTCACCAGGTCGAGGTGACTGACTACTTCCATCGCCATGTCGGTGCCGGGCACCCGCAATAGATGGTCGATTGGAGGAAGCCCATCGTCGAACGTCACATCGACGACGCTTCCTCTGACGCGCACGACACTTCCGGTAGCGCGAGCGGTTTCGGCAAGAGTTGACACTGACCCCATGGTCGTGGAACAACCAGTCAAGCAGCAGAGGCAAAGGACCCAAGTGTTGACCGTGTCGGGGAACCAATGATCAACAACCATTGGCCTTGCTGTCACATCCCAGTGAGTCATGGTGAGGACGTCTGGCCCTATGGCGACTGCCTTGCTCGGGCCAGGATCTGACGATGGGGACCGCCGGGATCTGCCAAGGAGATGGTCGTGAGAACTGACTGGACCGATAAAGAACTCGCAGAACTGATCAAGACCGAGTTGGCCTGGGCCGGGTTCGTTGAACCAGCTCAACTAGGTGTGGCTGTGACCAACGCAATCGCCACCGTATTCGGGGCGGTGGCCGGCGTCGAAGAGAAGTACATAGCCCTGGAAGCAGCGAGGTCAGTCTATGGAGTGCGTGATGTCGTCTCCGAAATCGAGGTCGAGGTCGCTCATGCGGATCAACGGTCCGACGCCGAACTTGAAGCCATCATTGGCGATGTCTTCAAGTGGCATGCGCTGGTACCAGAGAAGGACCTCAGAGTGCAGGTACACGATGGCCGGGTCACCCTTTATGGGGAGGTGCGAACCAGATACCAGCGCGATGAGGCTGAACGAGCAACGCGCTACCTGGTTGGCGTTCGAGGTGTCAAA
>JBDNHG010000455.1:0-3961 GCA_041688925.1 Acidimicrobiales bacterium
CTGCGGAACCCATGGAAATTCTCATTCGACGCCGAGACAGCGGGGCTCTGGATCGCCGATGTCGGCCAGCATCAATGGGAAGAGTTCAACTTCGCCTCGGCCGACGACGGTGCTGGGGCTGGCGCTGGTGTCAGTTTCGGATGGAGCGCGTTCGAAGGCGATGACCGCTACAACAAGGATCAATCGGCCGACGGCCACACTGATCCGCATCTCAGCTGCGAACGGCTCGAGGGCAAATGCTCTATCAGCGGCGGTGCCGTGTGCCGGGGCGAAGACATACCGGCGCTCGATGGCTGGTACGTCTACGGCGACTACTGCACCGGCCAGATCTTTGCCTTCGACACATCGGTCGACACCGACGACCTCGAGGTTCTCGAACTCGCCCAACTCGATGCGCTGGTTGCGATTTCAGCCGGGCCAGACGGCGAACTCTACGCACTATCGCTAGCGGGACCGATCGTCCGGCTCACCTGAGTCAGAGAGCGTCACATTCCGTGGGAGGGTTGACATGGCCGCGATGATGGTGGCGTGTCAGGTGTTCGTTTGCGGGTCGTGGTGCGTGGTTTGAGCCCGTTGATCGTGCGGACTGTCGACGTCCCAGGCGTTACGTCATTGGCTTCGTTGCATGGTGTGTTGCTCGAGTGTTTTGGCTGGTCGGGTGAGCATCTGCATGTGTTCGAGATCCGTGGCCGTTCCTATTCGGCTTCTGGCTATGTGGAGGCTGAGTCGTCGCGTGGCGTGACGCTCGGTTCCTTGGCGTTGAGGGCCGGTGAGCGGTTCTGTTGGCGGTACGACTTCTGCTCTGGCTGGGTGATCGATATCCGGGTTGAAGGCATCGCCGATGTCACCGATATCCGGGTGGTGTCGGGGCGCCGGGCTGGGCCCCCGGAGTGGGTTGGCGGCCCAGACGGGTTTGGGGCGTGGGAGGACTCACATAGTCTCAGCGAAGCCCTCGACATCGTCGCTGATGCCATCGATGCTGGCCTGGACGAAGCAAGTATCGAGATGCTCCGAGATCGTTTGATACCCATGCGCGAGTGGTTGGTCCGCGAAGTGTTTGACCGCGCCGACATGCAGCGGCGAGTGTTGAAGGTATGTCGGCACTGGCATGAGCTGGAGGTTCCTTCATGCGAGTTGTCATCCAAGTTCGTATCCACCACAACGAGGACTCTGTCGACGGTGAGCTGATCCACATCGCCGACATCGAACGCGAAGGGCCGCTTGCAGTGTCGACGGTCGGGTTGTCGATCGATGAAGCCAAACAGATTCTCGCTGGCATCGAAGACATCGTCGTACACGAACAGGCCGCAGAGGCGCTCGCCAACGCCGCCGATTGTCACGGATGTGGCCGCGGTTTTGCTTCCAAGGACTCGCGCAGCATTGTGATGCGGTCGCTCTATGGCACTCATCATATTGTGAGCCCGCGGTGGTGGACATGCCCGTGCGCAGGCGAACGGTCAACGTTCAGTCCGCTCGTAGCGATGCTGGCTGAGCGGGTGACGCAGGAGTTGGCGTTGGTCGAGGCGAAACTGGCTGCGCACATGTCATATCTCGCGTCGGCTGGGTTGCTTGAGGAGCTGTTCCCGACTGGTCGCCGGATCCATCGCAACGAGATCTCACGCACAGTCACACGCCTGGCGATCAGGCTGGATGAGGACCTGGCAGCAGACGAATTCAACTACATCGACCCAACGGCTATTGACAGAACGAGCGTCCCGGATATGCCGCTGGTCGCCACTCTTGATGGCGGCTATGTTCACTCCAGCGAGCAGAGATCGAGGCGTGACGGCTGGTTCCAAGCAGTGTGTGGCACCGTCACCGCACATGACGGCAAGACCCGCCGGTTCGGGTTCGTGCCCACCGTCGATCAGTCGCCACGCGCAAGGATCCGGACCACTCTGGATGTGCAGGGTTTGCGTCAGGATCAGCTCGTGACGTTCCTGACCGATGGCGCCGATGATCTCGCCGGGTTCTGCGAACACATGAACTTCACCGCCGAGTACGTGCTGGACTGGTTCCACATCGCAATGCGATTCACCGTGCTCACCAACACCGCCAAAGCCATCACCTGGACCCCAGACGACGATGAGTTCGAGATGGATCAGGCGTGGTGCACCGCTGAGGCCGATGCGATGCGTGAAGGCTTTGAGAGGGCGAAATGGTTTCTGTGGCACGGCAATCACCGGCGCGCCTTGCAGGTTCTCGATGACGCGGCCGACACCCTGTACTGCTGCGACGACAACACCAACCGCACCAAAGCAACACGAATGCTGCGAGAGCTCATCGGGTATCTGGAGAACAACCGGCACCGGCTGCCGTCCTACGCTGAACGCCAACGAGCCGGCGAACCCATCTCCTCTGCCGCAGCCGAGAGCGCAGTCAACCAAGTCATCGCCAAACGCATGGTCAAGAAACAACAAATGCGCTGGACACCCACCGGCGCCCACCACCTCCTACAAACCCGCACCCGCGTCCTCGACCACCAACTCGACAACGACATCAAACAATGACACCCCACCGCAGCCTGACCTCCCACGCTTTGTGACGCTCTCCGTGTTTCGCTACCGACTCGCTGACTCGATCATTGGGCAGATCGTCGCCTGGGTGCCGGCTGGTGGATTGAGTCGGCTGAGTCGTTCCCGCAGCGCTTGCAGCTGCGCGATCTGGGTGTCGAGCGAGCACAACTTGTCGGTCACTATGGCCTGGACTCGCTGGCATGGCCGTTGGCCCGTGTCGGCTGATTGCAGGACGCTGTCGATCTCGTCGAGGGTAAGTCCGAGCGATTTCGCCGATTTGATGAAGACCAGCCGATCCACCGTCTCGTTGTCGTACTCCCGGTATCCGGACTCGGTCCGATTGGGCGGCGCCAGCAGCCCGTGTTCTTCGTAGAAGCGCACCGTTCGTGCGGCGACTCCTGATCTTTCTGCCAGTTCACCGATCCACATGTCGTCAAACTTAGAAGGAAAGCACTTGACCTCGCACCCGGGTGCCGGGTCCACCATGGGGAAATGAACAAGACACCGCTCCGCTATCTGCTGCTGGTCGCTGCCATCGCGGCAGTAGGACTCGCCGGGTTCGTCGGCTACGTCGTGTACCCACGATTGGATCTGCCTCGCGGAACCGGGATTGGTTTGGTCGGCTTGGCCGCCGCCGCAGGGATCGCATCGTTCTTCTCGCCCTGTTCGTTCCCGCTGCTCGTCACCCTGTTGATCAGAGACAACGATCCGGGCGACTCTCAACCGGTCCGACTCCGACGCGCCTTCCGCCGTGCAGTGTGGATCGCAATCGGTGCTGCGACGTTCGTCATCACGCTGGGTCTGGTCATCGCCGCTGGAGGCGCTGGCCTCGCACAATCGGTGACGTTCGACTCCACAGTCGGGCGGTCCCTGCGAGGCGTGGTCGGCGCCGGCCTGATCATGTTCGGCCTGATCCAGGCCGGCGTAATCAAAGTCAACCTGCGCCAATTCGAACCCGCCATCCACCGGCTGCTCGGCCGCCAGGCCGCGCTACGACGGCAGAGACCGACGGCCGGATACCTGCTGTTCGGCTTCGCGTACCTCGCCGCCGGGTTCGGTTGAACGGGTCCGATCACGGCCGGTCTGGCCGTACAAGCACTCACCACCGGCGGTTTCGACGCCGCACTCATCGCCTACGCCGTAGCGGCTGGCACCTTGGTCACACGGATTCTCGGAGCCGCCGTCGGCGTCTCGATCGGACAGGAAGCAACCGTCGAACGACTCAAGGACGCGACACCGTCGATCAAACGCTGGGGTGGATGGGTACTGATCACCGTCGGAAGCTGGTTCGTCCTCCTCGCGGTCTTCTCGAACACTTTCGAGGACCTCTTCCCCGTCTAGGACCGTGGGTCAGTATCCGTTGATTGGGTTGCTGGGTGTGTGAAAATTGTGGGCATGGTCGATGTGGTGGTTGATGATCGGTTGTTCGAGGTCTGCGGCGTCGA
>JBDNHG010000456.1:0-3995 GCA_041688925.1 Acidimicrobiales bacterium
AGGTCGACAAGTCCTCTGGCAGGCCCACGAGTTGCGCGGCTTTCGAGCTTCGCGCTCTGCCTACTCGCGCAATCTCTAAGCCAGCTGAATCAGCCGGCGTGGCGATGGCGCTGGCCGCCTACTTGCGGTTGGTGGCCGGAGCCAGCTGCAGCGGATATTCACCCTCGAGCCCGGTCAGGTATGCGGTACCGGCTGCGAACGCGTCGTGTACCTCGGCGTGGCGGCTCGCGATGCCGACCGCACTGCTGCGGCTGTGAAAGTGCGCGCCGGCCTCGCCCAGCGCCAAGAGCATCGCTGGTGGCATCGAGCCGTGCAGCGAGACCACGCCGAGCTGGCCGGCCTCTTGAATCAGCAGCGATACGACTCGGCTTGCGAACCGGGGCAGGGCTGCCAGCTGCACCACCTCGGCGATACCGGTCGGCCATATGTGCAGCAGGTACCAGCCGACAAGTTGGCCGTCTGGCGTCCAGATGCCAACTCGTCGATGGCGGCCTTCGGGACGCAACACGTCGAGCCAGCGCCATGATGTAGCGATGGCCTCGGGTGATGTGAAGTCAGGCAACAGGGTGTAGCCATCGAGTACGAGGTCGCTGTGCGTCACGAGGTCGGATGGAGCGAGTTCGCGAGAGGTCAACGAGCCAATAGGTACGGTGCGACCGAGCGCCTTGCGAAGCGGTGCCTGAAGCAAGCGATCTGACATCGCTCCGGCAGACTTGGCAGCACGCTCGAGCAACTTGCCCGAGCCGCTTCGCCGATTCAATAACGCTGCGGCGGCGGCACCGCCCGGCGACAGCACGAGTGCCCACCGCAGCGAATACCGCGGGTAGAAGACGACACTACTCCGTTCGGCTACACGCCTGCCGTCTTGATTCACTCGGTCCCCGTAGAGAAACGCGGGGAATCGAGACGACTGCTGCTCGATCAGCCGTCGACTCAGACCCGGGCTGGTGTGGCCCGGTCGGGTGGCGAGCAGCGATGCCGTCACTCCAGTTATCCGTTCGCCGTTGAGCCGGGCGGGCGTTGGTGCCCCGAGCAGCATGGCGACGATGGCTCCGTGGTGCTCGGCAACGAGTGACGATCCTGCTTGGCCGGTGCCGAACGAATGATCGAGGCAACGGGCGAACACGTTTTGATAGAACGTGCGTACGTCGTCGAGTGGATTATCGCGGTGGCCGAACGAAACCGAGTGTAGGTCGACGACCTGCTCGAGGTCGTCGACGTGCATCGTGCGAATTTCAGGGCGGTCAGAGCTCACTGGTCACTCTCGCGTGCGTCCGTGTCGGCGTTATGGCGGGCAGCGTCGAGTACTTCTTTGAGGTCTGCGCCGCGCCGGGTGAGCAGCCAGGCAGCGCTGGTATACATCACCAGCAGCGTAGTGCCCGAAAGCATCAGTCGCACGACGGGAACAACGTCGGCGGCCAGTTTGGCGACCGCCAAACCAGCGCAGCCGGCGATAGCAGCGGCGGCCATTGCCCGGACAACGTTGGTGCGCACGATTGAGGCCGACGTCGTGGCGCGCCGCAGCGGCGCATCGATCAAGGCCAGCCCCGCGAAGTCGCTGATCGAGACGACGAGACCGAGCGCGAGCAACAATTCGGGGCCATCAAAGATCACGACGGCCAGCGGAATGCCAGTCAGGCTGAGGCCGGCGCGGGCAACGATCGATGCGCGAAAGCCTCGAAGATCGCCATACGCCAGCGTCGCCTGCCGAGCGACCTCGTAGAGAGCTTCACATATCGCGGCTGCCGCAAGCCCCGCTATTGACATGGTGACAAGGCGGCCGCCTCCGTCGTCGGCAAATCGGCCAACCGCAAGCGTGTCGCCGAGTGGTCCAGCCAAGAACAACATGCCTGCACCGAGCGGCAACAGGAGCCAGATCGCAAGGTTGCGTGCCGAGGCATAGCGTTCGGCAATGGCCACCGATCCCTCGGCATTTTTGGCGAGTCGTGGCAACAGCGCTGCGGCGATCGGGTAACCGACCAGTGCCATGGGCAGGTTCTGTACCAGTAGCCCGATCTGAATCGACTGGATACCGCCGGCGCCGGCCCAACCGGCTGCGATCGCCAAACCAATGAACCGTGGGCCGAGAAAGACGGTCCAGGCCAGACTGCTCTTCGCTGGTCCGCTCAGATCGTTGATCTCGGGCTCGCGGTGTGGCCGCAGAGGAAGCACCGACGAGCCAGTTGTGGCAACGCCCAAGGCCTGCACCGCAAGATGGGCCAGCAGCGCACAGGTGGATCCAATTCCCAGTGCCACGAGCACGCTGGTGTCGCCAGCACCCGCCAGGTGAACGTCGGTGAACGATTGAGCGATGATCACGACAGCAACCACGAGCCCGATGTTCTCGACGATGGGAGCGATCGAAGGCAAGAGGAAGCGCCCGCGCGAGTGCTGGACGGCCACGAACACGGCAATACAGCCGTAGAGAACGACCTGTGGCAGGATCAGCAGCAGCAGTAGGGCTGCAATGTCGCCAGCGCCATTGGTCGATGACTCGATGCCACTCGCCAACGCTGAGGCGAGTGGCCGGTGCAGAGCAAGCCCGACCGCTGTCACCATGGCGAGCAGTGCGATGACGATGCCCAGCGAGCGCCGTGCCAGAAGTTCTGCATGCGCCGGGTTGTTCTCGAAGGCTCGCACCAGCATCGGCACCAGCAACGAAGAAAGCGCTTGGCCGCCGAAGATGGCGAAGAAGGTCTGGGGCAGTGCATTTACCGCCAGGAACATGTCGCCGATTGCGCTCGCACCGAAGACGGCCGGCACGACCAGAATTCGGGCGACGCCTGAAACCCGACTGACCATGGTTCCGATCGCGAGCGCGACCGAGTCACCGCCGACGCCGCGGTCGGTTCGTGATGTCGACGCCGGGCGGATCACAGGTTGTATGCCTCGCCGGGGTTACCGGCGAGCAACACGTTCGCCGTCGATGATCATGTGACAGGTGCAGGTATCGCCGTAGAGACCGCGGTTGTGGAGTGCTCGGCGCAGCTGGTCGAGCGTCTTTCCAGCGATCATCTGACGAGCCGTGTAGCCAAGATGATTGACGCTGATCGAAGCATCGAGCGAACGGACATAGTGGAACCAGCCACCGGGGATGAAGACCGAGTCGCCGGGTTCGAGCACCGCGTACAAGGCATCGGTGTCAGCGAACCGGGGGTGTGCTGCGCGGTCCCACGCATCGGCGTCGACGGCGCAGGCGATGCCATTGGGATCGTACTTCTTGGTGCGATAGACCCGATCGGCCTGATCGGGCGACACGAACTTCACGAATTTTCGGCCGACGATTTGCGACAGCTGGTTGTCGCCGATGTCGGCGTGGTAGCCGGTCACGGTGCCAGCGGGACCAATCCAACCGGCGCGGATCTCGCGGACAGCGGTCTGCGATATGTGTGGGAACGCAATCTCGTCGTAGAGCGTTGGATCGTGGGCAAAAATGTTGAAACCCTGGAGATATCGCACCGGTTCGGCATCGCTGTACTGGCCGTTGGCGACTTGCTCGAGATAGCGATGCAGCGACTCGACCTCGAAGGTGAGCCCATTGCTCACCATGGCGTCGCCGACATCGAGATCGACACTCTGATCGGGAAGGCGTTTGACGAATGCTCGAATCGACCAGGTTGCCAAGGCCTCGTCGTTGCAGTGGTAGCCGCGAAGGATGACCGGTCGTGACTTCTTCTTGAAATCGCGCAGGTACCGGTCGTGCTGGTCAGGTGAGAGCTCGGGCAGAGCGGTCATGGACCGTTCGGGGTGATGCGTCAGTAGTTCATCGAGGGTCATAGTCATGGTCGTTGCTTTGTGTCTTGGCCGAGCCGCTGATCACGATCGCGCAACTCATCGCTGAGAAGTGCCGCCAACGAATCGACCGATGGATGATGCAGGATGCTCCAGTGGAAACCGGGAACCTGTCGTGTGCGGATGGTTGCAGTTGCGGTGCTGCCCCAGCCGAGTTCAGCGTCTGGGGTGATCAGTGGTGGTTGTTCGCTTGCACGCACAAC
>JBDNHG010000457.1:0-1953 GCA_041688925.1 Acidimicrobiales bacterium
ACACAGCGATCGGCGTGAGCGGCATGCCGGCAGTGTCGGCAGAGTCGCCCGCGGCGTACACGGCGGGGTTGGTGGTGCTCTGCAGATGCGCTGCGACGCTCACACCGCGCGGCCCGTATTCGATGTCCGCGGCGTCGAGTCCGAGCCGGGAGAGTTCGGAAATTCGTCCGGCGCCATGAACGACGATGTCAGTGTCTATGACGCTGCGATCTCCGTTCTGCTCAACGGTCACGCGGTACGTGGCGCCGTTGGTTTCAACCGAGGCGATGCTGGTTTCGGTGTGGGTGTCGATGCCGGCTTGAGTGCCGCGGTCGATGAGGAGTTCGACGAGGTCGGGGTCGAACCCTTTGAGTGGGATTGGGCCGTGATCGATGATGGTGGGTCGGGTCCCGGCTCTTGCGGCGATGTGTGCGAACTCGAAGGAGATGAAGCCGCCTCCGACGAACAGGATCCGTTCGGGAAGTTCGATCAGGTCGAGGAATGCGGTGCTGTCGATGAGGTGGTTGGCGCCGGGAAAGTCCAGTGGTCGAGGGCGGGCTCCGGTCGCGATGAGGAAATGGTCGGCGGTGTAGCTGTTGTCGTCGATGTCGAGGCTGTTGGTCCCGGTGAATGTTGCGGTGCCATGCAGTGTGTTCACGCCGTTGCTGGTGAGGCCGCGTTCCATGTTGGCTGGGACGGGTTCAGTGAATCCGAGTTTGTGTTTCATAAGGTCGGCCCAGTTGATGTGCAGACCGTCGGCGTCGATGCCCTTGCCGCTCATGAGGCGGGCGCTGTCGACGATCTCGGCACCGCGCCGCAGGATCTTCTTCGGGTCACAACCCCGCAACGCGCACGTGCCGCCGTAGGGCAGCTCGTCGACAATCGCCACACGCCAGCCTGACTGCGCGCACTTGTTTGCTGCAGCGTTGCCAGCCATTCCCGCGCCGATCACGATCAAGTCGTAGTTGTCGTTGGTGCTCATCGAGAGGTGCTCCTGAAGTGCTTCGGGTCGGAATCGTGTTGTTCCCATTGCATGTGATTGGTCACGCTGAGGCCGGCTGCGTGACGCTTTTGAGGGTCCGATGGACGTCAGCTAGACAGCAGCTACCGCTCGAATTCAGGTGCTCACAAGCACACAGGCTGTCGGCAACCGCAGCCTTGATGGCGGCCTTGATCTGGCTGACACCATTGTTGATAACGAGGTCCTCACCGAGCGCGTCAGCGGTGTGGGCGAAGCAGAAGCACACCGGGGTCGCCTTGTCGGTGGCTTTCAGGCCCACTTGGGTGTTCACCGAGCCGGTATCGACCGTGTCTTGGTCGAGGTGGTAGACGACATCGCAATCTTCGTTGGCGCAGTACTGCCAATCACCATCGACTGCGTCGGCCACGTGAGGGCGCACCGGTGCGGTGCCGACGATCGGGCCGACGTGGCCGCACTTTGGGCACGGTTGGGCATCGGCGTCGTTCGTGCTGCAACAGCTGCTCATCAGGAATCCTCTTCATCTCGGTCGGCGTGGCTGGGAGACATGACCGTGTCGTGCGGGAGCGACAACGGCTTGTCGTCTGGTCCTGGCTCGTCAACGCTGTCTGTCATTCGGTGGTGCCGGACGATCCCGATCACAGCGACAGTTGCCGCAAGGGCGACGAGGAGCCAGCTACCGAGCCCGATCCCGGCGATGACCCCAAGAACGCCGGCCGAGGCGACTAGCGGCAGCCCACAGCAGATGCCCAGCACACTCGCACCGGCGACTAGCGGGGCAATCGTGGACCTTGGCTCGTCACTCATGAGACCGATTGTAAGCCTTCTCCTACAGGAGAAGGTCAAGGGGTAGACTCGAACCATGTTGATCGGACAACTTGCCGACGCCCTCGGCATCCCAACACGAACCGTTCGGTTCTACGAGCGCAAAGGGCTCCTACCCGACCCCGAACGCGCAGAGAACGGATACCGCGTCTACGACGACATCACACTGG
>JBDNHG010000458.1:0-6204 GCA_041688925.1 Acidimicrobiales bacterium
TCCACAAGATCTCCATCGGCCTCTCACTTTAAGGGGCCTAGCGAGTAGGTCGACAAGTCCTCTGGCAGGCCCACGAGTTGCGCGGCTTCGAGCTTCGCGCTCTGCCTACTCGCGCAATCTCTAAGAATCGCGCTGAGATGACCACCGCCCGCCCGGTATTCAACCTTCCCAAGCTCGTCGCAGAGTTTCCCGAACAGCGTGTTGTTGTCGTTGCCCCGCACATGGATGACGAGGCAATCGGCTGCGGAGGAACCGTTCTGTGTCATCACAAGGCGGGGGCCCAGATCACCACGGTGTTCCTTACCAACGGCGAGGTCGGACGGCCATGCTCAGCCGAGCCCCACGTGCGCCACGACGAAGCGCGCCGGGTGGCCTCCTATCTCAAGATGGAGCCGCCAAGATTTCTCGATGGACCCGATACTGCACTGACTGCGACCGAGGAGTTGGTGACTGCGCTGGCTCATCACCTCGATGATCTGGCACCTGACCTGATCTATGCACCATGGATCGGCGATGCGCACCGCGATCACGTCATGGCAAATGCGCTACTTGCTGGTGTGGCCCCGCTGCTCGTGGACACCGATACCAACACACTTCGGGTCCGGGCCTACGAGGTCTGGTCGCCGCTGCCGGCAAACATCAGTGTCGATATCACCACCCAGATGAACCGCAAGTTGCAGGCGATGCAGATGTACCAAAGCCAGTTCGTCGCCCATGACCCGGCGCCGCTCGTGGGACTGAACCGCTACCGATCGATGGGTGTGGGCGGCCCAGCCACGACCCACGTCGAGTGTTTCCACGAGGCCACATGGCCCGACTATCTGCGCCATATCGAGGCAACGTTATGACCCAACCACGAGCGACGAGAACCACAGATATCGACTGGGCCAGCGACATAAAGCTCCCCTTCGCTTCGGTGTTCGATGATCACGTGCGCAGCGCAGTCGCTCAGGTGCGAATCAGACAAGGTTGGGAACGGTCAGCGATCGACGACCTTGGTGCCGCCCTGCGCGCCGAGCTGTCGCTGATGGCCTGTCCAGCGCTGTTGGAACTCTTCAGCTCAGGGAACCAGAACCCGACACCGGTCAACGAGCGCAGCGGCGCGTTAACCGCGAAGTACCGACAATTCGTGTCATCTCTCGCAACGACGGACCTGCGCGAAGTCCGCTCGTCCTTCCCGGTGCTTGGCGACCTGCTCGACCTGTGCAGCGCGCAATGGGTTGAGACAACGAACGAAGCGATCGGCCATATCACCGCCGCTCGGGGAGACCTCGACCAGCACTTGGGGATCGACATCGGCGATCCCGTCGTGGCCGCCGAAATCGGCCTAGGCGATCGCCATGCAGGCGGTCGTACCGTTGGCCGGTTTGTGACCTCCACCGGTGCCCAGTTTGTGTACAAGCCCCGATCGCTGCGCAGCGAACGAGCCTTCTTTGACCTTTGGCGTAACTTCCGCGACGTCGTCGATGATCCTGAGCCGGTCCCGACAATCCTTGACCTCGCAGCGTTCGGGCTCGTCGAATATGTACACGCAGCGCCGGTGCAGGATGCCTCGAACTATTGGCGGCGGGCCGGCGAGATGGCCGGGCTCCTGCACCTCTGTGTGGCCGGCGACTTGCACAACGAGAACCTGATCGCGGCGGGCAGCCAGCCCGTGCCGATCGATCTCGAATGCATCAACCAACCTGCACTCGACGCCACCGATAGAGCACGTCAAGACCTGGTTACCTATTCGGTGCTCGCAACAGGCCTCTTTCCCCACCGCTACAGCGAGCATTGGGGCGGCCCGGTCGACCTCGCCGGTCTGTTCGCCGGAATTCCCGAACAGTCGCCTCGCCAGCGACTCTTCTGGCGACATCTCGGCACCGATGACGTCGGCCACGCATTGATGCCATATGCGCGAATACGTGACAACAACTTTCCCGCCGATGCCAGCGGCGCACCGATTCAGTGCGACCTGCCTGCCTTGCTCGACGGCCTCGAATCTGCATGGCGGCACGCGCCGGCGCTGGTCGACTCGGTCGGGGATTGGGGGCCGGTTCGCACGCTGCGATGCGGCACCAAGATGTACGTCCAGGCGCGCACGTCGATGATGGAACTCGATGCGCTCCAGGACCGGGACCTCTTCGTCGCTCGCTCACTGGCACTGCCGCCTGTCGAAGGTGCGAACGAGGCGTCCGAGCGGCTGATCATTGAAGCTGAGTCGCGGGCATTGCAGCGACTAGACATCCCTATCCATCGAGCACACGGCTGTTCGTTCCTGCCCGATCGGGGTGGGCCGATCCCCGACTTCTTTGCCGATAGCGGCCACGATCGGATGCAGCAACGGGTCGCCCGGTTGCGCGACTCCGGAGCTGCGCTGGATCGCACGCTGGTCACCCTGGCCGTTGAACAGTTTGATGGCAGGCGGCTCGAGAGTCCGTTTGCAGACTGTGCGGCATCGAGCGGCTCCCCGCAACGAGTGAAACCACCTGACGCTGTGGCGGGCGCGGTGCACATCGGGCACCAGTTACTCAACCTACGGGTGCGCACCGCGGAGGGTGACGCGTGGCTCGAGGTTGACCAACGAACACCGATGCGGGGGCTCACCGACAACACGTCGCTTCACTCGGGGACCGACGGAATAGCACTGTTCTTCGCAGCGCTAGCTGCTGTCACCGGCGACGATCTTTGGCGCGACGCATGCATTTCCGCACTCGCCGCTGGCCCCCGCCGCAAGCAGAGCAGGATCGTTCTTGGTTTGAGTCGGGATGGGCGGGCCGCCTGTATGCGCGTGCAGCGTGCGGCCGACTCTTGAGCGACGCCGACCTCATTGAAGACGCTGTTGGTGTCTCGAACAATGGTGCCCCGAGGCCGCCCGAACCAAGCGACGGGCTTGACATTATGGGAGGTTGGTCCGGCGTGCTCGTGGCCTTGTTGGCAGCGGGCGCGATGGGCGTCGAGACCGACGAATCAGCACACGAGCTCACGACATGGGTGCTTGCCGAGGTCGATCGGCGGCTCAAGGATCCTGTGCAACAGCAATCGGTGCGCCGGATGGGTTTTGCCCACGGCGCCACCGGGTTGGCGTATGCGCTGGCTCGCGCCGCGGTCCAGCTCGAGCGCGAAGATGCGGCCCAGGTCGCCCGCCAGTTGGGTGAAGCCGAGGAAGCGCGAATCGCGGCGCGTGACGGCATGCCCGGATCATTGCAGGGGCTGGGACCCGGTCAGCTTGGTGAACCCCGTCAGAGAGTCGTGACAGGAGAACGACCGTTGTCGGCCGATGCCAGGTCGCCGAGTTCGGCGATTGCTCGATAGCCGTCGAGCTGTTGCGTGAATGACTCAGCAACGACGTACAAGGCGAGTTCAGCAACGTCGTAGCGCTCGCCATGGTGCTGCAGCTGTTCGTGGACCATCTCGGGTGTTCCACAGAACGAACTTCTCTCGAGCCCACGCGACGTCAGCGCTGATTTTGCCTCAGCGTCGCTGTGCCCGACGGCGCCGGTGCACGCGACAACGATCTCGGGCTTGGAGCGGAACACGCTTGGTGTGAACGCCTGGAGGTACGTATCGAGGTACGTATCGAGGACGTCGGGGCCGCTCGTGCTCTGGGGGCTCAGATGATCATGAAATGCGTATCCAGCACCGAGTTCGCCCGCAAGTTGAGCGCTGACATAGCCAGTGCCACATACCCAGAGCGGCGGTTGAGAGCGCGATATCGGGCCGATCACGTTGGCCTGCTCGTCGCCGTTGCTCCAACTCGTCAGCCGCTGAAGTCGTGCGAGCTCGCGTAGGCGATTCATGTACTGGTTGGGCTGGGGCGGTGCGCCGTTCGCGAGGGCATCGACGACGATGTCACCGCCGGTCGCTCCGGCGACACCAAGATCGATCCTGCCGGGATAGAGAAGCTCGAGCAACGAGAAGTCGTTTACGACGCGCAGCGGTGGAGCGAGCGTCAGCAATACGCCGGCTGTGCCGATGCGGATGCGTGATGTGCATTGTGCCGCGACGCCAGCGAGCACCGTGGGACTTGCGGATTGGCTGGGGGAGTAGTGCTCGGTTGCCCAGTAGCGGTGGTAACCCAGCCGCTCGAGTTCAGGAACAAGTGTCTGCACATGGCCAGGCCATCCCACATCTACGACCGATAGTCGGTCTATACACATAGCGTCCTAGACGCCCAAGTAAGGTTTGTGTTACACGTCGTTGCAAAGAAGCGCGTCAGCGCGCCGACCAACCCGGACCCTTTGACTGTGCGTGCTGACCGCAAAGGTGATCAGATCGATGTCTTCGTGGCCGAGGTTCGAGCGGTCGAGCATCTCGTTCGACGCTGGGTTGGTTGACGACTAGCTTCTCGGTCATGAGCGCACGACAGTACCTATGATGCATGTCTCGCTGGTTGCACTGCTCGTCGACGACTACGACACGGCGATCGACTTCTTTGTTGGTGCCGTCGGGTTTGAGCTCATCGAGGACTCACCCAGTTTGGCGAACGATGGAACACCCAAACGTTGGGTCGTCGTGGCGCCCTCAGGCGGCCAGACCCAGATTCTGCTCGCCGAAGCCCGGGGTGAACGCCAATCGGCCGCTGTCGGCAATCAGTTCAGCGGGCGAGTGGGGTATTTCCTGACCGTCGACGACTTCGATGCCCACTATCAAAAGATGGTTGCCGCTGGCGTCGAGTTCATCTCCGAACCGCGCGACGAGGCGTATGGCTGGGTTGTCGTCTGGCGTGACATCGCTGGCAATCTGTGGGATCTGTTGGGCCCGAATCCAGTGGCCTAGGGGGCAACTGGTCATCCGTTAGCTCGTCGGATGCTCAGCCGGGTCTGATCCAATTCCCCCAAACAAATAGAGTGCATGTTCATGCATGAAGATGTATGATCATGCGATGCCTGAACATCTATCCGTCGGAATCATCGGTGCCTCTGGGTTCACCGGGGCCGAACTGTTGCGTCTGCTCGTGAACCATCCCCAGATGAATGTGCGCGTGGTCACCGGCGACACCCAGGCGGGCAACAAGGTGGCGGATCTCTACCCGAGCCTTGCGCCAGCGTATGGCGACATGACCTATGTGCGCTACGAGGACGCCGGCCTCGAGAAGCTCGATCTAGTGTTCGCTGGTCTGCCTCACCGGGCATCACAAGAGATCGTGGCCGACCTCATCGACCATGTCGACCATGTGATCGACCTTTCGGCCGACTTTCGACTCAACGATCCGGCGGTCTACGAGAAGTGGTACGAAGTGCCCCACGTCGTGCCCGAGCTGATCGACCGGTTCGCCTATGGCCTCCCCGAGTTGTTTCGCGACGACCTCAAGTCGAAGCAACACGTCGCCGTGCCGGGCTGTTATCCCTCGACTGCCGTGTTGCCGTTGGCGCCGCTGCTGCGGGCGGGCGTGATCTCAGACACCGGCATCATCATCGATGCCGCCAGCGGGGTCTCGGGCGCCGGCCGGGCACCCAAAGAGAACACAACCTTCTGCGCCGTTGACGAAGACTTCAGCGCCTACGGGGTTGGCACCCACCGACACACCCCCGAGATCGAGCAGACGCTCGGCACCCAGGTGGTCTTCACGCCCCACCTGGCGCCGATGAATCGCGGAATCCTTGCTACGTGTTATGCCAAGCCCACCAACACCACATCGGCTGACGAACTGCTGGCCGTGCTGGCCGACTTCTACGCCGACGAACCATTTGTGCATGTGAGCGAAAGGCTGCCCACGACCAAGGCGACGCTGGGTTCCAACTCAGCGCATATCTCGGCCCGATACGACGAACGCACCCAGACGGCCATTGTGTTCTGCGCACTCGACAATCTGTGCAAGGGTTCGTCGGGCGGCGCGATTCAGTCGGCCAACATCGTTGCCGGCCTGGATGAGACCGCTGGCCTGCCACTCGTTGGGCTCATGCCATGAGCGCCGTCTCGCCGCTCGCTCCGGCAGCCTTTCCCGAACTGCCCGCTGTCGCCGGAGTTGAGCTTCGTGCCTTTGCCGCCGGCCTGCGGTACAAGAATCGTCCTGACCTGTTCCTGGCAGTCATGCCCGAAGGCACCACGGTCGGGGGAGTATTCACGAAGTCGGCATGCCCGTCGGGCCCCGTCGACTGGTGCAAGCAGATCTTGGCGTCTGGCCACGCTCGGGCTGTGGTCTGCAACGCTGGAAATGCCAATGCCTTCACGGGCGCAGCAGGCGCAGCATCGGTGCAGGCCGAGGTCGAGACTCTCGGA
>JBDNHG010000459.1:0-6837 GCA_041688925.1 Acidimicrobiales bacterium
AAGGACATCTTCGCCGTTGTAGGTCACCTGCCCGCCGTCGGGCTCGAGCAGGCGCAGACTGCTGCGGCCGGTTGTCGACTTGCCACAGCCTGACTCGCCAACAAGTCCGAGTACCTCACCGGTCAGGACCGGTACCGGTGCGCGACATAACAACAACAGCGGCAGATACCCAGTATTGGGTAGTCGCTGGTTTCTGCCAAGATTGGTCGTCATCATTGCCTCTGAGTTGCGTTCGAGTTCTGCGCTGAGCAATGGTGTCGACATGAGAGTCGTCGTCATCGGAGCTGGCATCGTTGGGGTTACCGCCGCGCTGACACTGGTCGAACAAGGCGTCGATGTCATCGTCGTCGAACGAGGCGAAGTCGCCGGCGAAGCCTCGGGGCTCAACGCTGGGATCATCGGCGCTGGCGGCTGGGGCGATCAGCCCGACGTGCACGTGGCGTTGCGCATGGGAAGCCGCGACCGCTACCTCGATCTTTCCGACCAGCGGGGCCATGACATCGGCCTCGACCGCACTGGCACGCTCACGTTGATCCGCACCGAAGCCGAATGGGAATGGGCGTCAGCCAAGGTCGACGCTGACCGCCAGGCAGGACACTGCTACGAGTTGCTCAGCACCAGCGAGTTGCTCGAACTCGAGCCTGCGGCCGACCCCGAACTGCTCGGCGCGATCTTCGACCCGATGGCGGCACGGGCCGAACCACTTGCCGCAACCCGTGCCTTTGCCACCGAGGTCGCCGCGGCGGGTGGCGAGCTCGCCACAGGATGTGCCGTCAACGATCTACGAGCGGTGAACGGCGGCGGCTGGGAGGTTGACGTCCGCGGACGCGAGCCACAGATCATCGGGGCCGACGCGGTCATCATCGCCGCTGGTCCATGGTGTGGCGACATCGGCGCCATGGTCGGCATCGACGTGCCCATCGTTGCGGTGCGAGGCCAGATGTGGGCAACCGAAGCGCAGCCGCCGCTGCTTCGCCATGCGCTCGCCGGCGCCGAATCGTCTCGCTCGTGGAGTCTCGAGTCGCCAGCTGCGCTGCGTCCGCCGAACTTGACACACCTCAACGGTCGACGCTCGACCCGGCACCTCTATGGTTGCCAGCGTCCGAACGGTGAGATCATCTTCGGCGGCGATCGGGTTCTCACGGCCGACCGCACTATCGACACCGACGGAATCAAGGTGAATCACGACCATGCCGTCGAACTCGTTCCCGCTCTCGGTGGACTTGCGGTGACACGAACATGGGCAGGGCTGATGCCATTCAGCGTCGACGGTTTGCCAGTTCTGGGTCCAGTCGCAGATCAAGATGGGCTCTTCCTCGCTGGTGGTCTGGCATCAGGCGGGTTCGGCCGAGGTCCAATGACCGGCCAACTGGTTGCCGAACTAGCGCTGGGTCAGCAACCGGCGTTCGACCTGACGCCCGTGCTGCCCGATCAGAACCGCGGCCCACACACCGCTGGCTGACCCCTTGGGTTTACGTCGTGGGTGCATTGACTGGCGTGATCGAGCCGGATGCGCGACGCTCTGCGCCATGGAATCGTCTCCCGCCGCTATTGCCCGTCTTCGCGCCACCGGGGATCAGATGGTTGGGCCTGGCTCACCGTTCGAGATGACCGAGGCCACGGTGCGTGGCGTTGCTATGCGTGTGTTCAAGAACGCACCGCCAAACATGCGCGCGATCTGGGATGCCTCGGCTGCGTTCGGCGATGCCAACTACCTGGTGTATGAAGACGAACACATGACTTATGCCCAGGCGCACGCCACGGTCCGAGCGCTGGCGCATCATCTGCGTGACACCCACGGCGTCGGCCCCGGTGACCGAGTCGCCGTCGCTATGCGCAACTACCCCGAATGGGTGTTTTCGTACTGGGCCATCGTCAGTCTTGGCGCAGCATGTGTCGGCATGAACGCGTGGTGGACCAGCCAGGAAATGGAGTTCGGACTCAAGGACTCAGCGCCCAAAGTTCTGATCGCAGACGGCGAGCGTCTCGAACGTGTGGTTCCGGTGCTCGACTCGCTCCGCACCGACTCTGGCCTGGCGGTCATCGCAGTTCGAGTCGACGGTGACCTACCCGACGGCGTCGTCGACTGGAACGATGTTGTCGACCCAACGACCGCTCCGGCCGAGTTGCCTGCCGCCGATATCGACACCGACAGCGACGTGTGCGTCTTCTACACGTCGGGCACTACCGGCTTCCCCAAAGGTGCACAGCTCACGCACCGCAGCTCGATCCACAATCTGATGCACATCGGGTTCATGCCGGCGATGTTCAGTGCGGCAGCAAACGCTGAACCAGCCGCCGCCGAAGAAGCCGCGCCCGTCGTGATCATGGCTCCCACGCCGTTGTTCCACGTGACGGCGAACAACTGCCTGCTACATCCGGTCACGGCCGTCGGAGCCACGCTGGTCTTGACCTACAAATGGGATGCCGCTCGGGCCCTCGAGCTCATCGAGCGCGAGAAGGTCACCACGATGAGCGGCGTGCCGACGATGGCACGCGAGCTGCTGCAACATCCCGACTGGGAAACACGCGACACCTCATCGCTCACTGGTTTGGGTGGCGGCGGCGCACCAATCCCACCTGACCTCGTCGGCAAGATCAGCGAGGCATTGCCAAAGGGCTCGCCATCGACCGGCTACGGCCTCACCGAGACCAGTGGCATCGTCACGTCGAACAGCACAAGTTTCTATCTCGCCAAACCCGACTCGTGTGGCCTTGTCGTTCCGACCTGTGATGCGGTCACCCGCGACGAGATGGGCAACGACCTTCCGGTCGGCGAGGTCGGCATTCTTTGGGTCAAGGGCCCGATCGTTATCGCCGGCTACCTCAACCGGCCCGAGGCCACCGCTGAAGCCATCGAAGACGGATGGTTCGATACCGGCGATATCGCCAAGGTCGACGAGAACGGCTTCCTCTACATCGTCGACCGGGCCAAGGACATGGTTTTGCGTGGCGGAGAAAACATCTATTGCTCCGAAGTCGAAGCGGCGATCTACAGCCATGATGCCGTCGCCCAGGTTGCCGTGTTTGGCCTGCCCGATGAACGGCTAGGCGAGATCGTCGCCGCGGCGATCGTGATGCGAGACGGCGCAACGATGGACGAAGCCGACCTCCACGCCCATCTCGACGGCAAGCTGTCCAAACCCAAGATCCCTGCACGCGTCTGGTTCCGCACCGAACCACTGCCCCAGAATGCCAGCGGCAAGTTCATGAAACGCGAACTACGAGCCGAACTAATCGAGGGCTAGATGGCATGTGGGCGGGATCTAGAGCCAAGGTCACCGTCTGGATGACGCCTAGTGGTTGGCCCTACTGGGCAGCACTCTCGCGAAGTCGCCTCGTGGCGTACATCGCTGCGTCTGCACGATCGACCAATTGCATGAGCGTCTCGCCGCTCGACGAAGTCACCGTACCGAAGCTGACCGACAGCGGCGCTCCGCCCGGACCACGATTTGCGGCCGTAACCGCGCTCTGTAGCCGGGCGACAGTACGGACGACATCGGCTTCGTCGACGTTGTAGAGCACAATCGCGAACTCGTCACCGCCTATGCGGGCGACGAAATCGATCTCGCGCACACCCCAGGTCATAGCGGCAGCGGCACTGCGCAACAAGTCGTCGCCGGCGACGTGACCCAGGTGATCGCGCGGTCACTACCGAACCGCCCGCGGCGGCTTCGGGCTAGTGTCCACTTCGCACACAACCGTGGGGGAATGCCGTGACCTTGACCGAATCGTATGTTCCGGCCGATCAGTCGGCCACCGTCCTTGAAACGACTGTCGGGTCGATTCTGCGCGACGCCGCCGCCGATAGTCCCGGTGAGATCGCGTTGATCGAAGGCGTCGAGATCGCCGACGAACGACGCACATGGACCTACGCCGAGCTGCTGGCTGACGCCGAGCGAATCGCTCATGGGCTCGCCCACCGGTTCGACAAGGGCGAACGGGTCGCGGTGTGGGCCCCAAACATCGCCGAGTGGGTACTGCTCGAGTTCGCTTGTGGGCTCGCTGGCGTCGTGCTCGTCACGGTGAATCCCGCGTACCAGGCGCAAGAGCTCAAATATGTGCTCGAACAATCGCGATCGGCAGGCGTGTTCTATCTGCCCAATTTTCGGGGCAACAATTTGAGCGACCACCTGCACTCGGTACTTCCCGACCTCACCGAAATCCGTGAGGTCGTCTCGTTCGACGATCTTGATGCCTGGGTCGATGCAACGCCTGAAGGCATCGAGTTGCCAACGGTTACCCCCGACGATCCGGTACAGATCCAATACACCTCAGGAACAACTGGTTTCCCCAAGGGTGCCTATCTGCATCATCGCGGCATCACCAACAACGCTCGGCACTTCGCCGAGCGCCTCAATATGAGACCAGGTGGCGGCTATGTGAACCCAATGCCACTCTTCCACACCGGCGGTTGCGTGCTCGCCGTTCTCGGCGCAGTGCAGTCACGCGCGACGTTGGTGCAGATGCAGATGTTCGAACCCGGCCTGATGCTCGAACTCATCGAGACCTACAACGGCACACATCTGCTCGGCGTGCCGACCATGTTGATTGCGATGATGGAACACCCGACGTTCGAATCACGCGACCTCTCGTCGGTCACAACGGTGTGCTCAGGCGGTTCGACCGTGCCCGCTGAGCTGGTTCGGCGCATCGAGCAGTCTCTCGACGCAGACTTCTCGATCATCTACGGCCAGACCGAAGCCTCGCCCGGCATCACGTTGGTCAAGCTCGACGACTCACCCGAAGACAAGGCCAACACGCTCGGCCCGGCAATGCCCCAGATCGAGATGAAGGTCATCGACCCAGCGACGGGCAAGACACTTCCGATCGGCGAGTCTGGCGAACTGTGCTGTCGTGGCTACCTGGTGATGTTGGGATACTTCGAGATGCCAGAGAAGACGGCCGAAACCATCGATGACCAAGGTTGGCTGCACACCGGCGATCTGGTTTCGCTCGACGATCGTGGCTATCCCACCATCACCGGGCGCCTCAAAGACATGATCATCAGAGGGGGCGAGAACATCTACCCGCGTGAAATCGAAGAGCTGCTGTTCGCTCATCCCAAGGTCGCCGACGTGGCGGTGTGCGGCCTGCCCGACGACAAATGGGGCGAACAGGTCGGCGCCTTCATCCGCGACACCGACCCCGACGACCCGGCCACAGACGCCGAACTACACAGCTACCTGCGCGAACACCTCTCGCCGCAGAAGACGCCCCGATCGTGGTACCGAGTCAACGAGTTTCCGCTCACCGGCTCGGGCAAGGTCCAGAAGTTCGCGATCGTCGAGGCCTGGCAGAATGGCCTGTACGACACGTAGTGGCGCCGGCCTATTCGGCTCGGCCCTGACGGCGAGGATCAACGGCCCGAAATCTCGGCCAGCCGGGACAGCAACATTGCGCCAGCCGAGGCGATGCGACGGTAGTTGAGCATCGGGCAAGCCCCGATGCTCAACAGTCACGATCGTTCGGTCTCCATCGGCCGTCCGGCGTTCACGCACCCACGTGCACGTGCTGCAACTCGATGAGATTCGATGTTTGAACGAGTGCTTGGTGGGTAGCTCGATACGCAACGAGCTGCCCTCTAGGTGGCCACGATACGGAGATACTCGCGATGAATAACGAACGAACTGATATACGTCAAACCCCCGTCGGCACAACGACCACCGTCGTATCCCACCGTGATGATAACGACTGGATGAAGTGGCTTCTCGGAGCGCTCGCCATTGGAGCACTTGTCGTGATCGGCTTCTTCGCCTTCGGCGGAGATGCAGACGTCGACACCGACCCTGGCAGTGTTGACATTGAGGCGCCAGAGGTCGACGCAGACGTCGATGCGCCGGATGTTGACGTCGATGTTGACGTAGACGAGGCCGACGCTCAAGCCGACGCCGGCTAGGCACCTCTGTTGACTCCGGAGTGAAACCAACTATCCCGTTGCAGGGGCGTGTGCTCTCGCACACGCCCCTGCAACGCGCAACCACGACATACGAGAACACCTTTCGTCAGAGTCGGATCGTAGGCTGGTCGGCGATGTCGACGCAGCACAACCTCACCGTCAGCCATTCGAGCACGGTCACACCCGACCAGATCGACGAACTAGGGCACATGAATGTGCGGTGGTACGGGGCCAATGCGGTCGCAGCCACTCAATCGATGTGCGATCAGCTGGGTCTTGGTGAGCCGTTGCTGTCGAGCACCTATACACGCCATCATCACGAACAGTTGGAAGGCAACCAGCTCGAAGTTCGCAGCTCGGTTCTGCATGGCGGCACCAAGCTTCGGTTCTTCCATGAGCTGCGCAACCGGGCCAACAACGACCTTGCGGCCACCTTCGTGCACGACCTCGTTCACCCTCAAATCGAGTCACCGGGCATCGACCTCCCCGACTATGCGCAGCCGCGTTCGATCAATCTCGGCATCGATCGTTTCACAACCGCCCCGACGCTCGACGAGCTACGAAGCCGCGGCCTCGCTATTCGGGTCGAGCGCGAGGTGACGACCGAAGACACGATGGGTGCCGATCTTGTGCCCACCTGGCTTGCGAATAATCTGATGTGGGGTGGCGACAAACCCGAAGGTGACTCTGATTGGATCAGAGATACTGCTGATGGTGATCGTGTTGCCTTTGCCAGCATGGAGACCCGGTTGCGCGTCGGCCCACCCGTTGCGCTCGGAACCCACATCCAGAGCTTCAGCGCGGTGATCGCGCTCGGCGCAAAGATCATCCATGAGCTCACCTGGGTGTATGCCGTCGAAACCGAACAATTGTTGGCCGCGGCCGAAACAATCGATCTGGCGTTCAGCATCCCCAACCGTCGTTCACGCGAGATGCCG
>JBDNHG010000460.1:0-2201 GCA_041688925.1 Acidimicrobiales bacterium
CCCGGCACATCCGGCCTGGGTGATTGTCCACGAGACGCTCAAGAACATCGGGCACGCTCCGATGTATGCGGAGCAGCGATATACGAGGAGCGCTCCAGCCCTCGCCCCCAAAGAAGAGGCACGACGCCATGTCACCAACAGCTACCAATAGCTATGTCATCGAAAGTCGAGCAAACCAGATGACTGCGGTATCCAGACTCCTGAGCGCCATCGCAGTACTGGTGTCTCTCACCCTCGTCCTCACGACGACGACGCTCTTCGTCGACAAACCGGCCGATGCCCAAGCCGGGTCCACGACGCTGCGTGAGGTGTCTCACCGCATCGGGGCGATGCCCCTCTACGCCGAGGGCCTTTCGGGTGCTGGTATTGATGTCGCCGTGATCGACACGGGTGTTGAAGCCGTTGCTGGCCTCGACGGGTATGACAAGGTCATTGTTGGTCCAGACCTCTCATTTGAAGCCGGCGTGGATGAACTCTACGGACACGACACCTATGGGCATGGAACCGTAATGGCTTCGATCATTGCTGGTGATGACGGCCCAGGTGGATTTCAGGGCGTTGCGCCCGGATCGCGGATCTTGTCGGTCAAGGTTGCCGACAACACCGGAGCAGTCGATGTGTCGCAGGTGATCGCCGCCCTGGACTGGGTAGTCGAGAACGGGCGTAGCAACGGCCTCAATGTTCGAGTCATCAGTCTGTCCTATGTGACTGACAGCGAGCAGCGGTATGAGATCGACCCGCTGGCCTTCGCTGTTGAACGAGCATGGCGTGCGGGTTATGTCGTTGTTGTTGCGGCGGGGAATGACGGCGAGTCGACCGCCATTCTCGGGAACCCAGCTACGGATCCATACGTGATCGCGGTTGCGGCTGCCGACGGTAGTGGTGCCGCTGGGTTCTCAAGCCATGGCTCGGCGACGCGCATGCCCGACGTGCTGGCACCGGGCGACCGAATCCTTGGCCTGGCGGCCCCGAACAGCCGTCTAGTGCAGAACCATCCCGAAGCGGTCATTGACGGTCGGTTCCTTCGCGGCAGCGGCACATCGCAGGCCACGGCGATCGTGGCTGGTGCAGCGGCCCTTCTTTTGGAACAACGTCCCGAGTTGACGCCTGACCAGGTGAAAGCATTGCTCATCCTCGGTGTCGTCGACGAAAACGGTAATGGTCGTGGGTCTTCGATGGAAGTAACGAGCGGCATCGCCCAGTTCTTCGATCTACTTGATCTCGAAGCCGAGTATCGGGCCCAGGCCAACGAACTGCTTGCCAAGGCGGCGGAACTGCGCACCGAAGTTCAGTCGTTGACCAGTGAGGCAGTTGTGCTGCGAAGTGACGCCACCCTGACCTTCGACGAGTCTGAGGTACTCATCTCGGATGAGCGAACAGGCAGGGCGTATGGGAACAGATGGCTCGAATATCGGGCAACCTATGTCAAGCAGGAAGCGCAGGCCATTGAGATCGAAGCCGAAGACGTCGCCCTGACTGCAAAGCAGAACGAGATAGAGGCCCAGTCGCTGGAAGCACAGGCCGAGAAGCTCCTGCAAGCAGTCGACGAGACACGTTACGAAGCCGAGACCGTTCGTGTTCCAGACCACGTGCGGGAGCGGGAGCTCGCCGAGACATTCCGCCAGGCTGGTACCGATCTATTGGCGACAGCCGAAGCCCTACGCTCGCAGGCGTCGTCGGCACGGGTCACCGCGTCGGAGATGGCCGTGAAGGCCGAAGAGGTGGAGCTCCAGACGAAGACGATGCGAGATACCGCCGCAGGCGAAGAGGCGGTCACGGAAATCGTGATCGTCGCTACGGCGGAAGAGCTTGAGGCCCAGGCAGTCGAGGCCGAGCAAAAGGCGAAACAAGCGTTCCACGATGCGATTGAGGCGGACCTACGGGCCGACGCTGCGTTGGCTGCTCTCGAGGAGCAGATCGAGAAGATCTTCTCCAACTGGAACGGAAGCCAGCTCGGTGGTATCGAGTACAACCCGCAGAGCGGTGCAGGATTGATCGACCTTGAGCGGTCGGTTGCGCT
Organism: Acidimicrobiales bacterium; assembly: GCA_041688925.1. Classification (GTDB taxonomy): domain Bacteria; phylum Actinomycetota; class Acidimicrobiia; order Acidimicrobiales; family UBA10347; genus UBA10347. Next base: position 2,021 of record JBDNHG010000460.1, read on the forward strand.
TCCGGCATTTGATGCGGTGCAGTACCACGTCCAGTCGGACGGTTCCGGCTCGCTCGAAGCGTCACGCGGCTCTAATCATGTGGTCTTGCCCGATGGCACGCTTCTCGAAGGCGAGCTGACCTTCGCTGGTTCAACCTGGACGGGTTCCACGTGGACTGGTTCGACGTGGACGGGATCAACC
>JBDNHG010000461.1:0-3111 GCA_041688925.1 Acidimicrobiales bacterium
CCGTCATCGACTTTGATGACCGTGCCGGTGACTGCATCTGACGCCGGGCCACACAGGTACAGCAGCGTCGAGTCGAGTTGCGCGGGATCACCAAGGCGTTTGCGGGGCATCCCTTTGGTGATGTCGCCCATACGTTCGAGCATCCCGTCCATCATCTCTGAACTGAACGCCCCCGGCGCTATGGCGTTGACGTTGATGTGGTAGCGAGCCCATTCGACTGCCAGAACTTCGCTCATGCGTGCGATGCCTGCCTTGGTTATCGAATAGAGAGCCGCCCCTTGGCCCTCGTAACGGAACGCCCCGACGCTGCTGATGTTGACCATCCGCCCAGGCATCTCGGCGGCAATCAGCCGGCGAGCGACCTCGCACGAGAGCACATAGGGACCGCGAAGGTTGGTGTCGAACACCCGGTCGATCAGATCGAGCGGCATCTTGTGGGCGCGTTGTGCATCGGGAACGCCGGCATTGTTGATGAGGATATCGATGGTGCCCGCCACTGATTCGCCATGCTCGACCGCCGCCATGATGCTGTCGGTGTCGGTCATATCGAGACGGCACGCATGTGCTGATCCGCCTTGATCTGCGATCAGCTGCTCGAGTTCGGCCAGGCGTTCTTCGCGGCGGCCGGTCACGATGACCGTGGCCCCCGAAGCAGCAAGAACCTGGGCGAATCGCCAGCCCAGACCAGAGGTTGCACCTGTCACCATGGCCACACGGCCAGTCAGATCGGTTGAGGAATTCGGAAGCGGGTAGTCAGCCATGCGCTGACAATAGATTCATTGCGCTGTACCGGTCAATCGAGGCATCTTGTCTGGCTCTCGTCCGGCATCGGGCGTCTCAAAGACGGCTCCCGAACTACACGCTTAACCCCGAGCAAGAGACGCAGTGGGCCAACGGACAGGTACGAGGCCCACGCAACCTTCCGGTGTTGTTCAACCGCTGACGCGCCTCAGCGAGTCTGGGGTCCGCGTATGAGCGACCCCGGATGTTCGCCGGTGAGCTCGCCGTTCTCGACGGTGGTGACACCACGTTTGATCGTCGCTGCGTACCCCGTCGAACGCTGAAGCAACCGAGTGCCGCCCGCGGGCAGATCCTGCACCAACTCGGGCGCATGTGCGTTGATCGTGTCGTGATCGAAGATGTTCAGGTCGGCGAGATACCCCGGCGCGACAACACCGCGATCATCGAATCCGACATGGGCGGCAGTCGCCTGGGTCTGGCGATGCACCATGTGTTCGAGTTCGAACGTTTTGCCCCGGCTGCGGTCGCGAGTCCAGTGGCTGATCGCTGTAGTCGGCATCGTGCCGTCAGAGAGTGTGTTGCAGTGTGCGCCAGCGTCACTCAACCCTGACAGGGTAAGTGGCGAAGCAATCATCTCGGCGACGTCATCGAGGCTGCCGCCGTCATAATTCATGAACGGCACGTAGACCAGGTTGCCGCCGTCGTTCGCGGTGAAGCAGTCGTACATGACCTCGTTCGCCTGGCGACGTTCGCGGGCAGCCAGCCCTGCGAGCGAGTCTTCGGGTGACGGCTCATAGTCGGGGAACTCGGCCATTGGATACATGCGGTCGTACCCCGAGTGCAGCAGCGCGCTGAAGGAACTGGGTTCGAACGAGCCGTGTTCGGCGAGGATCTTCTCGCGCAATGCAGGGTCTTGCATGCGAGCGGCTCGCTCCGCGAGGGGCAGCGCGCCCAGCGACTTATAGGTACGGCTGCAACGCAACGGATTCACTGTTGATGGCAGCCCGGCAACCACGCCGATGGGACGCACGGCGGTTTGGGCGGAGACGTCGGCGCCGGCAGAACGCCACTGGCCAATCGCCGCCAGCAACTCGCGCCAGCGATTCGGAGACTCGTCGCTTTGCTGCACCGTGAAACTCATCGGGCGGCGCACATGCAATGCAATGGCCTCGAGCATGGCAAGCTCGCTTGCCACCAGGTCGTCGTCGGTGCTCTGGTAGGCATCGCTGATCAGCTGGATAACGCCTGTGCCTGCTCGCTGCAGCGCAGCAGCGATGCCGAGGAGCTCGTCGGCTCCGGCCTTGAGCGTGCCGATCTGCGTACCCTCGCTGGTGCGATGCACCCAGCTTCGTGAGGTTGTGAACCCAAGCGCCCCTGCAGCAATTGCCTGCTCGCACAATTGCGACATCGCTTCGATCTGGTCATGGTTGGCGGCGACGGTGTTGTCGGCACCATCGCTTCCCATCACATAGGTGCGCAGCGCGGCGTGGGGAATCTGAGTGCCGACGTCGAGCGTCCACGCCATTTGGTCGAGCGTGTCGAGATACTCGGGGAAACTCTCCCACCCCCAGGTCATACCTTCGGCGAGCGCAGTGCCGGGGATGTCTTCGACGCCCTCGAGTAGCGAGATCAACCAGTCGTGCCTGTCGGGACGAGCCGGAGCGAAGCCGACACCACAGTTGCCCATGACGATCGATGTCACACCATGAGTCGATGAAGGCGCGAGGTCGGGGTCCCAGGTCGCCTGGCCGTCGTAATGGGTATGGATGTCAACCCAGCCGGGGCTGACGATCTGGCCATCGGCATCGATCTCGCGCCGACCGAGCGCGCCGACGGTTCCGACCGCGGTGATCAGGCCACCATCGATAGCGACATCTGCGCCGAATCGTCGGGCGCCGGTGCCATCGACCACCACACCGTTGCGGATCACTAAGTCATGCGTCATAGGAGACTCCTCTTTGCAGGAACCCTAGTGGCGCAACTAGGTCGGTGAAAAGTGGTTGTTGTCAGACGTGCCGCCGCCCGCCCATAACAACAACCCGAAGCCGATTGCCGTGTACAGGGCATAACCGAGCACGAATGGGGTGATCGTCGAGTCGACAAGGGCGTCAAAGACCGCGGCGAGAGACGCCCCAACAGCGAAGCCGGTGAAGAACAATAGCGATGAGGCTGTGCCTGCCAGGTCGCCCATTGGTTCAAGCGCCATTGCCGTGATTGGAGGCGTAGCGACCGTAAGCAGTCCGGTCACGAAGACCAGCCATACGTACCACAACCAGAAGTTTGGGCGGCCGTTGGTCAGCAGCGTTGGGATCACCGCTGCGGAAGCAAGTGCTGTCCCGCCAGCGCAGGCGAGTACTGACATGCGTCGCG
>JBDNHG010000462.1:0-2473 GCA_041688925.1 Acidimicrobiales bacterium
ACCTGGTTACCATCGTCGTCGACCACGAGCACTTCGATGCCTGCTGTTGGCTGACCCGCCGATGCAAGCCGCTTCTCTTCTTCGGGTGTCGTGACTCGGGGAGCGGCCTTGCTCATCGAGAGGGCCAACGCAAAGTGTTCAGTCGAACCGTAGGCCTGGACGAAGATGTTCCCGAACTTCGCTTGAAGATCCTTGAGCTTCGACGGGCTCATCGGCGCAGCACCATAGAACATGTTTTGCATGGTCGAAAGGTCGTACTCGCTCGACTCGGGAGCATCAAGAAGGCGGTACAGCAGCGTGGGAACCAGCATCGCGTGCGTGCAACGTTCGTCTTGGATGACCTTGCAGTACGTAACCAGGTCAGGCTCGTTGATGAGGATCGTGCAACCTCCGGCGTAGAAGGTAGGGATCACGAACATGCCGCTGCCATGGCTGATCGGCGCCAGATGCACCATGCGAACATGGTGATCCCAATCAGCGTCAGGGAGCGAATAGATACTGTCGCGAAGACCGAGCCAATTGTCTATGCAATAGACCGCCGGCTTGCCAGTTCCAGTCGTGCCACCGGTGAACCGAATGAGTACGGGGTGCTCTCGATCGTCGAGTTCGATGTCGGGATTGTCCTCGGATGCATCGTTCACCAGGTCCCAGAAGGACAACACGCCGTCGGGTGGATCCTCGATCGGATCCATACACACAATCGTGACACCATGCTCGCGCAGCATTTCATACCGGGTCTCGAGCAGGCTGTTCTCGATGAACGCCACCTGGGGCTGAGAACGTTCAACCTGCCATATGTGCTCGTCGAGCGAGTCGCGAAAGTTGGTCCATACACAGGTTGCTGGTCCCTTAAAGATGGTCGGGACATGAATCAGCGACATGCTGTCTTGATTGAGCAAGTTGATGTACCGGTCACCAAAACCGAGATTCAGAGTGCCCATCATCATGTTGACGATCTGATTGGACAACCGGTGGAACTCGTCGAAGGTGTACCGGCGATCGCGTTCCACATGAACGAGTGCCTCGCAGTCGCCGAAGCGATCGGCGAGCGCTTGAAAGTGATTGCTGAAGTTGATCTTCATTGGTGCTCCCTATGGTTCTTGGTTGGTTCGGAAGTCATGCACTCATAGATGCCCGTCCATTCGTCGAGCAGTCGACGTCCGCGTACGGGATCGTCCAGGAGGATTCCGCTGAACACCATCCCCTCGCAACAAGTTAAGCGTAGGTAAGCCAGAGTTGCTCGGCCGCGGTCATTTCGCTACAGGTCGTGGGATCAGTGATGCCCATTGCGAGAAACCCCATTGCGATAAACAGAGACGGATCGCTGGCCTTGCAAGCTGCGTTCCGTCCACCATGTTGCGTTGAATCATAGTTCGGCATTGTGAGTGACACTGGTGTCCTTCAGATAGAGCAACTTGTCTAGTCCGGTGTTGTGTGCCAGTACCTACGGCAGCCCACTATCGCTTCGATCCGAGTGAGTATAATCCTGAGACCTTCCATACTGAGCTTGCTGACAATCTGAACAGACACGCCGACGGCGCCATTCGTGCCATCGACCGGTCTCCCGAAGAAGTCGACAATCTGATCGATGGCTGGACAGGCCCGAAGGACGCCGAGTTGAGCTGGGTGCGCTCCTTCGTGGGCGATCGAGGGATCATCCTGATGCAAGGAGGCGAGGCCATCGGTGTGGGCAAAACCACTGCGCACAAGGGTCGGGCGCTGTGGGTTCAGCCAGACGTGCAAGAGTTCCGCGCAGGAGACGCGCTGTCTGCCTTGGTCAACCGAGCTCGAGAACTGCCCGCCATTCAGTTGCCTGCTCCGTTGAAGTTTGCGTACCGCACCGGTCTTCCCGTCGAGCGATACGACCACATTGCGCACAACCTGACCCGAACCGAAGAGCTACTCGACCGACTGGTCGGCCCGTTCCTAAGCGAAGTTCATGAAGACCCCAAGCTGCTGACGCAGTTCGTCGTCGGTGCATTGCTCGACATCCCCGAACTCGAATGGCCGGCACTCGAGCCGGCGTCGTTGGTCGAAAGTTGGCTGAGCGGCATGCCACTCGATGAAACCAGCCGGACCTATCGGCAGACCATTGAACCTCTCTCGAGGAACGGCCCATCAATCGTGCGCGCCGCGCTCTGCGTCTTGGTGATGGGCCGTGACCTCGAACCGAGCTTGGTCAACAAGCTCTGGTTGGCGCTGGGCGCCGAGCGACTCAAAACCGGAACCTCCTCGATCCCTGCTCATCGGGCCACCGAAACCCGCTACCAGGGGGCCAAGCCACTCGGCCGTATCGAGGCAAGTCGCCAGTGGGACCGTTACGCCAACGAGACCAGCGACACCACCTACGAAGGATTTGTCGACTATCTCGATCGAGGGCATTCGTAGGCGGTTGTGACCAACTCTCTGAGAGCCACGAACGAGAGCCGCAAGGCGACTCCCGGCGGCGAATGACCCTACCCCGACGATCACG
>JBDNHG010000463.1:0-1407 GCA_041688925.1 Acidimicrobiales bacterium
CGCTGCGGCCGAATCTGAATCGACAGGCGACGCCGAACTCGACCCGATCATCTTGTCGTTGATGCAGAATCGTCTCGATCAGATCACGCGGCACATGGGTTGGGTTATGACCCGCACGGCCCGCAGCACGATCTTCAGCCAGAGCCATGACTTCAGCTGTTTCATCAGCACGCCCGACGGCACGCTTGTCGCCAATGCCGACGGCATCCCCATCCACACCGGCGGTGGCGGGTTTGCGGTGCGAGCACTGCTTGGTCGCTTCGCCGGCCGCATCGATCCTGGCGACGTCTTCCTCCTGTCTGACCCCTATGTCGCTGGCGGCAACCATCTGCCCGACTGGGTGATCGCACGGCCGATCTTCGTCGACGATTCGCTCGTTGGTTTCTGCTGCAATCGAGCGCACCAGAACGACATCGGCGGCGGCCTGGCCGGCACGTACAACCCGCAGGCCACCGAGATCTGGCAAGAAGGCATTCGGCTGCCCGTCCTGAAGCTCATCGAACAGGGCCAGGTTCGCGACGATCTGTGGGAACTGTTGCTCATCAACTGCCGCACGCCCGAGCTCCTCGACGGCGATCTGCTGGCGATGATCGGGTCGACCCGCATCGGCGGCGAACGGGTCGCTGCGCTCGTCGACGAACTCGGCGGCGACGACTATCTTCGCTACCTCGATGGTGTGCTGGCCCACGCCGACCGGCGCATGCGCCTTGCGGTCGCCGAACTGCCCGACGGCGTCTATCACGGCGAGGATCATTCCGACAACGACTGCTTTGTCGCAACCGATATTGCGGTGCGAGTCGAACTGACCGTCCACGGCGATTCGCTGACGGTCGACTTCACCGGCACCGACCCGCAGATCGAGGGATTCAAGAACAGCTCGATCGCCAATACCTACTCGTCGGTGTACCTCGCCTTGTCGAGCTTCTTCGATACATCGATTCCCCGCAACGAGGGCACCTATCGCGGCGTCACGATCATCGCTCCCGAGGGCACGATCATCAATGCCCTACCGCCCGCTCCCATGACGATGAACACGGTGTACGTCGCCCACGAGATCGTGATTGCGGTATGGCAAGCTCTTGCCGAGGCTGACCCGTCTCGGGCGTGCGCGGCATGGTCCAAGACGATGCACGGCCATGTCGCCGGCAAACGCGACGACGGCACGACCTGGGTCATGTACCACTGGCACGCCATGGGAACCCCGGGTGCTACCGCCGAACGAGACGGGTTTGCCCAAATGGGACACCTGATCAGTCTCGGCGGCCTCGATATTCCCAACCTCGAATTCCATGAGCAGATGTTTGACGTGCGCTACGTGCAACACGAACAACGCTGCGACAACGCTGGCCCGGGGCTGCGACGTGGCGGCACCGGCGTGCGCTATGTCGCCGATGTTCTGCGCCCCGC
>JBDNHG010000464.1:0-3052 GCA_041688925.1 Acidimicrobiales bacterium
CCTCGAAGATCTCGCCGCGAGCGACACGAAGCGATGGGCCATCACCGGATCGTTCGCTGCCTCGCCTTTGGTATCTGTCGCCGCGCCCGAGATCGCAGTCGTCTACGCCGAGGACCCTGAACGGATCGCGACGGCGACGCGCCTGCGGCCGGTCCGAAATGGAGGCAACGTTGTCATAGCCGTCCCATACGATCAGATTGTGTTCAAACGCACCTGGACCAGAGACAACGCCATCTACGTCACCCCCGCGCAAGCGGCAATCGACTGCCTCACCGGCCCCGGGCGAATGCCCGCCGAAGGCGACGCCCTCCTCGACTGGATGCGTCGCAAAACGCCGCGCTGGCAAGCCGCCTCCCTCACCGGTGAAGCAGCCCTGCCATGACCGACAACGCCGGACCCCGGATCGAATACGTCGAAGCCCGACGAGTGCTCCTCGACGCGCTCACCGCCCTCTCCAACCCCACATCGACGCAGTCGTCCTGATCGGCGCCCAAGCCGTGTGCCTCCGTACCGATGGCAGGTTGCCGACGTATCAGCCCTTCACCACCGACGCCGATCTCGTCATCGACCCCGGCCGACTCGCCGACAGTCCCCTCCTCGGTGACGCCATGACCGCGGCGGGATTCGAACTTCCCGGCGAACCCGGAATCTGGAAAAGACGGCTTGAGCGCGCTGGCTTCGACGGCGATGTCACTGTGCCGGTCGATCTGATCGTTCCCGCCGAACTCGTACCCAAGGCCGGGCGTCGAGGCGCTCGACTCCCCGCGGCCACGGCAAGACCGCGGCCCGAAAGAGCGACGGCGTCGAAGGCGCCGTTGTCGACTTCGACCCGTTCGAAATCGCGTCGCTCGAAGACGGCGACGACCGTCGAGTCGTCGTCAACGTAGCCGGCCCCGCCGCGCTCCTGGTCGCCAAGTCCTACAAGCTCGGAGAGCGCCTCAAGACGCCCGAGCGACTCATCGCAAAGGACGCCGGAGACGTGTACCGGCTCTTCGACGCAACGGCAGTCGGCGACATGGCCGAGACGACGGTAGGGCTACTCGGTGACAACCGATCTTCAGCAACGACGCGACAAGCACTTCTCTACGTGCGCGAGCTGTTCGCCACACCCCGAAGCCCAGGCATTGAGCTTGCCACGCAGGCTTCAGATCAGCGTGACACCCGACGCGGGCGACATCATGGTTGCGGATCTCGGAGACGAGTCACTTCGTCGAGTGCTGGTTCTTCCTTCGGCAAGGTTTCACCGGCTCGCCGATCGGGCAATCGTGGCTCGTCTTGCGGTAACAGGGCTCAGGCGGTGGCAGGGATAACGACGGGTTCGCCTGCGGTGGTCCAGGCGCCGTAGCCACCAAGGAGATCGACGACGTTGGTGAAACCTTCGCGTTCGAGCTTGCTCGAGGCGATCATCGATCTGAATCCACCGGCGCAATAGAGGACGGTCGGACGCGTGGGGTCGAGCTGCTCGAACTCAGCGCTCAACTTCGTCAAGGGGATCAGGGTTGCGCCGCTGAGGATGCCACCGGTGGTCTCGCCGGGCTGGCGAACGTCGACTATCTGCACCTCGTGGGACGCGTCGATGGCGGCCTTCATGCCGGCGACGTCGACGCGTTTGCTGCGGGTGATGCGTTCGGGTGCTGCCAGGAACGCGGCGAGCGGGTTCGCCAGATGGCCGAGTACGCCATCGAACCCGATGCGGGCGAGGCGGGTGGTCGACTCGGCCTCGGTGCCGGCTTCGGCGACGATGACGATCTTGCTGCCGGCGGCGATGATGCCGCCCACGAACTCTGAGTAACGACCGGCGAGACCGACGTTGATCGAACCTCGCAAATGGCCTGATGCGAACTCATCTGGCGAACGCGAGTCGAGCACGATGGCGCCCCGCTGTTGTGCAGCGATGACATTGTCGAGACTCATCGGCAGGGACGGTGCGTCCTCGTTGAACAGGGGGCGGATGGCCTTGTTGAGTCCTGCGTCATAGGCGAAGTACGCCGGGGGAGCGGTCTGGCCTTCGGTCACGACCGCGACGAACGCGTCCTTGGACATTGGTTGCAGCGCATAGTTCGACCGGCGTTGAACTCCGATCGAACACGAGGTGTCGCTCGATAGGTTCTTGCCGCACGACGATCCGGCGCCATGGCCGCGATACAGGCGAGTTGCATCGGGCAATGTCAGCAGTTGCTCGTGCAGCGAGTCATAGAGCTGGCCTGCGAGTTCTTCGCTGGTCACGCCGACAGCAGATAACAGGTCGGGTCGGCCGACGTCGCCGATGAACATCGTGTCGCCGGTCAGCACGCCATAGGGCACCTCGTCGCCGGCGTGTTCGAACACGACGATGCTGATGGACTCGGGGGCATGGCCCGGCGTGTGGCGAATCTCGAGTTCGACGTCACCCAGGCTGATGCGCTCACCATGTGTGAGGCGGCGCGATTCGAACTCGGTCTGGGAAGCAGAGCCGTACGCGATGGTGGCGCCCGTCGCCTCGGCGACCTCGAGATGTCCTGAAAGGAAGTCGGCGTGGAAGTGCGTCTCGATAACCAGTTCGATCGTCATGCCGTGCTCGGCCGCCGATTCGAGATACGGGGCGATGTCGCGGCGAGGGTCGACGACCACGGCTCGTCCGGTGGTCTCGTCGCCGATGAAGTAAGACGCCTGCGACAGGCATTCGAGGTAGTGCTGTTCGAAGATCATGATCGCTAGGCCTTACCCCTGTCGGAGGCCTTACCCCTGTCAGAGCATGCGCGCCCACCGACGATGCCAACCTTGTGACGAGTGCTTCTTCCCATTGCAGAATCCCCCCAGATCCCCAATAACCGTATGTACGGCCATTCGTATTTCAAGGTATCGGGTTACTCGGGGCACGTCAATGGGCAGTCGAGCCAGCCGTTCAGCTGGGCGTCAGCCGGAGAAGGTCGAATCTCGGGTGGCGAAGGCTAGGTCGCTGTGGGGCGCAGCGCTGTAGCGGCGCCGGAGGTCCAGTCGGTCACGAACCGAAACCTGTCGCCGCGGATCACGGTCGTTCGCCATTCGATGGGTCGACCATCGTGGGAACCCA
>JBDNHG010000465.1:0-4524 GCA_041688925.1 Acidimicrobiales bacterium
GTCAAGCTGACGACAAATACCGGTGTCGTCGGCTACGGCGAACACTATGGAGCGACCTTCGGCCCCGATGTCGTGCCGCACATGATCCGCGACATTGCCGAGCGCCACCTGATCGGCAATGACCCGTTCGAGATCGAGCGATTCTGGCACCGCTGCCTCGGATCAGGATTCTCGCATCGTCCTGACATCTCGCTCATGGGCTGTGTCAGCGCGCTCGAGATGGCGTGCTGGGACATCATCGGCAAGGAACTCGACAAGCCGATCTACCAGCTGCTTGGCGGACGAGTTCACGACACCCTGCGCTCCTACACCTACTTGTATCCCGAACCTGGCGACGCTGCCGATGTCTATAGCAATCCAGCGACTGCCGCTGAGCGAGCCGCTTTCGAGGTCGGCCGCGGCTTCACGGCAGTCAAGTTCGACCCCGCCGGGCCGTATTCGGCATTCGACGGACACCAGCCGAGCCTCAAACGGCTTGAGTTGTGCGAACAAATGGTCGCCGCAGTGCGAGAGGCCGTCGGTACCCAAGCCGACATCTTGTTCGGCACCCACGGCCAGTTCACCGCATCGGGCGCATTGCGGCTTGCCCGCCGACTCGAGCAATACGACCCGCTGTGGTTCGAGGAACCAGTTCCGCCCGACAATCCGGCCGAGATGGCAAAGGTGGCGTCACAAACCACGATCCCGATTGCCACCGGCGAACGATTGACGACCAAGGCCGAGTTCGCTCGAGTGCTCGAACTCAATGCGGCGTCGATCCTTCAAATGAACCTCGGCCGAGTCGGCGGCATCCTCGAAGCGAAGAAGATCGGCGCATTGGCAGAAGCCAACGGCGCGCAATTGGCGCCCCATCTGTACTGCGGCCCGATCGTGGGCGCAGCCAACGTACAGCTCGCCGCCTGCTCACCGAACTTCCTGATCCTCGAGAGCATTCGCGATTGGTCGGGCATTCATTCCGACCTGCTCAAAAGTCCCATGCCGTTCGAGGATGGTCATGTCATTCCGCCGACCGCACCTGGGCTCGGCGTCGAACTCGACGAAGACTTCGCCCGCGCCAATCCCTATACCGGTAGTCAGTTGCATCTGGGCATGGACCCCAACCCGGTCACACCCACGTCCGACCGCTTCTGACCGGCCCCGAACAGCCCCGAATGGCCCCAAACAGCTGAACCTGAAAGTTCAGGCCAATTCGCCAAAACGGCATGGCGCGTTTACATTCGAAGTAGCACGTTGAGGAGTCGATGATGTCGAAGTACAGCGCAACGCCAGGCACCAAGATGCAGTTCTTGATCGCCCGGCGACCGGACGTGAGCCGCGAAGAGCTTGCGGTGAACTGGTTTGCAAATCACATGCCCGCGGCCGCCGAACGGCAGCGACAAATGGCAGCCCGGAACGGAACCGCGACACCGCGGTATGTCGCAACGCTGTACGACGCTGTGCCCACCGGACCGCAGGTTTGGGACGGGGTCGCGCAGATGTGGGCCCACGGGCCATTCCCCCGAGAGCAGACTCCTCACGGCACCGAACCACGAGACATGTTCCAGCAAAAGGCCCAGCCTTACGTCGGCTGGCCAACGACCGAATACGTCATTGTCGACGGCGAGTTGCCGGTCGCGCCGAACCCCTTTGGCGAGCCGTTCCCCGCTACCCGAAGCGGCTTTCTCAAAGTCACAACATTGTTGACCGCAAAACCGAACGCTGATCTGGCGTCGTTGCACGAGCACTGGCTCGACGTGCACGCACCAAACGTCGCCGCCTTCATGGCCCAAGCAGGCGCATTTCGTTACGTGGTCAGCCTGAGTGACGAACCCGGCAACGATCCATATGTTGGCATGGCCGAACTCTACTTCCCTGACAAGGATGCGCTGAAGCAGTACGTGTCGCTCTACCAACGCGATGGGATCGAGCGCTATTTCGATACCGCCGCCCAACTGAACTTCCGCTCACAGACCGAGATGATCGGCATTCCCTAGTGTCCTGTCCGGCTAATTGTGGTGTTAGTTCAACGGCTCTTTGCGCCCCTCGCTTCGTTGCCACAACCTTGATTGCGGGCCAGGAGTAGCGGTTCTTGTCGCCTTGCGAAGAACACAAATGGCTCGCCGAATTACTCACCGAATCAACCGGACAGGTCACGAGCCACGTCAGTTGTGTCGTATGTTGGGCGCCATGGACATTGATCTGATGACAGGCGGAAAGAGCTGGGCCGAGGCCGCCGACTTGGCGACCAAGTTGCAGGGGGCCGGGTTCTCGGGCCTGCTGTGGACCGAAACCAGTTCGGTGCCATGGATGCAGATCGCAGCCGCGGCCATGGCCGCGCCCGACATGTACTTCACGACCGGCATCGCCGTCGCCTTCCCCCGTAGCCCCATGGTGTCGGCGGCGATCGCGTGGGAGATGGCCGACAACACCAACGGCCGATTCAGGCTCGGTCTCGGCAGCCAGGTCAAGGCACATATCGAACGTCGCTACTCAGCCGAGTTCTCGAAACCAGCAGCGCGTATGCGCGAGTACCTGCTGGCGACACGGGCCTGTTTCCGGGCGTTCGCGGGCGAAGAAAAGTTGCACTACGAGGGCGACTTCTACAACCTCAGCCTGCTGCCACGAGATTGGGCACCCCGTCGCCACGAGCATGAAATGAAGCTCGACGTGTCGGCCGTGGGCCCGTTGATGACCAAGGTCGCAGGCGAGGTCGCCGACGGCATCCATGTGCACCCGTTGCACTCGATGCACTACATCGAGAACCGCCTGCTTCCCGGTGTCGCCGCCGGCGCCAAAACGGGTGGCCGTTCGCCCGACGATATCGATCTGATCATTCCCGTCTTTGCCTGCCCGGGCGACAGTCATGAAGAACGAGCTGCCTATGTCGCTCGCGCCAAACGCCAGATCGGCTTTTATGGCAGCACCCGCAACTATGCCTTCCAGTTCGACGACCTGGGGTTCGAGGGAGTGTCCGCGCAGCTCAACACCGCGCTCAAGGCTGGCGATGTGGGCGCTATGGCCGACATCGTCACCGACGAGATGTTGGAACACTTCGCCCTGGTCGCTGACTGGGATGACATGGCCGACCGCCTGATCGAGCGCTACCAGGGCACGGCCGCACGAGTCGTCATGTATCTCGGCGAAGAACAGATGATGAGCGACCCCAACCACCTGGCCAAGTGGGGCGAAATCGCCGCCGCTGTCAAGTCCGCCGGGTAGTCGCCGTTCCTCGGCCCTGGGGGCCTCGTCACTAACCGAATTGCTCGCTGGAGCTCGCAACTCGCGCTGGCCAGTATTTCGTGTAGTCAGCCTTCCCAGGGACTTTTCTGAACTGCGAATTGTCCAGGCGCCAGGCGCCAGGACAATTCGGTGGTGAGAAATCTTGGCGACGAGGTGACATAACCTGGTGCTGACGCGTGTGTCTGGTGTGAGGACGGTGCTTATGAACGACTCGGTCGTGTCCCCTCAGACCGAGTACGAGAGCTTCTATCGCCGCGAGTTCGCTGCGCTCGCTGTCGTAGCCGGCACGGTTGCCGCCGACAGATCGGTCGGCGAAGACATCGCCCAAGAAGCACTGACCCGAGCGCATCGCGACTGGGGCAAGGTCTCGGCGATGGACAAGCCCGGCGCCTGGACTCGGCGAGTGGCCATCAATCTTGCCATTGGCCGTAAACGGCGCACGGCGAGCGAGGCCAAGGCGCTGCTCCGGCTTGGTCCAACTGCGATCGAGGCGGCACAGACACGTCGCGGCGATCCGGCAGTGTGGGCGGCCGTCGACCAACTCGCGCCGAAACAACGTGCAGTGATTGCACTGCACTATCTCGAAGACCGATCGGTCGCCGAGATCGCCGACATCCTCGAAATCTCGGTCACCGCCGCAACCTCGAACCTGCACAAAGCCCGCACCAACCTCGCCGACAAGCTCGGAGAATCCCATGGCTGATCAGAACCCACCAAACGACCCGCTGGGCGATCGGCTGCGCGCCACCTTCGCAGCCGAACACGCCGATATCGAGCGACGCCAGCTCTCGCAGCAGAAGCCGCTTACTACGCGGCGTCCCGTGCGATGGATTCCGTTTGCGGCGGCGGCCACGGTCATCGCCATCGCCGCCATTGCCGGCCTGGCCTTGTTCGGAAACCGCACCGATGACCAAGCCGTCGAGCTCGACGTCGCCGCTCAGCCGACTGACGGCCCAATACAAACCCCGGTGACCAACGCGACCAGCGAACCCGGACAGCCGACCCCCGATGTCAGCCCGCAACCTGCGGTCGGCCAACCCACCCCCGACATACCGCCCCATCCACCTGCCGACCTAGCCCCCAACGGGTGCGGCGAACCGATACCGCTGACACCCCACTTCGTATGGGATGTGGCGGCCAACGATGCCGACGGCGGGCTGGTCGCACACACGTCCGCCGGTGTCGACACTCCGGTCACCCGGGTTCTTGCGTTCAACGAAATGGTCGTGCCGACGACAGGTTGCGTGCTGACAGAGAACGGCGCGCGCTGGTACCAATTGTTCTCCATCGACGCCGAAGGCAACA
>JBDNHG010000466.1:0-11478 GCA_041688925.1 Acidimicrobiales bacterium
AGGGTTTTCCACTGCTGTGGATAAACGACACATGTGTAATTCGGCGGTCGTAATTAGGGGCCAAGCGAGGTCAGTCCTCGGCGAGATGCCGATCCATGTCTTTGCGATACGACGTGGCCAGATCGTCCTTTTGGGCATCATCCAGGGCCTTGCCGGCGACCGGGAACACTTCGACCTCTTCCTCGTCGAGGTGATGGGTCAGGCGGTGAGCCAGCTCGCGTGCGGTGATCAACCACTGCGATGAGTCCATTTCGTAGTCGTTGAGCTGCTAGACGAAATCGTCGAGTTCCTTGTGTTCAGCGACGCTGTGGCGAGCCTGGTCTTGGGTCAGGTCGACCTCCATCAGCGGCACATAGAAATAGCGTTCTTCAGCAGCTGCATGGGCGGTGAGCTGCGCTGACAGTTGTTCCCACAATTCCTTGCGGTCGTCGCTGGCTCCCTCGGTCTCGACCAGCTTCTCGATCAGGCGTCGTTGCTTGTCGTGGTCCTCGCGGAGTGCTTCGAAGATTGTGGTCATGGGAGTTCCTCTCATAGATATGACAGACCAGAGGTACCCATGTGCCGTGCATCCCAAACCTGAAAAGGCGATCAGCTGCCCCGCACGAATGCGAGCGCGGCGTGCAGCAAGGATTCCCACTGGTCTTCGTCGCGATTGGTGATCAACCCCCACTCTTTGAAGCGCCGGCCCGCGGGAGCGAACAGCTTTGCGGTGCCGGCTTCGATCATCTTGTCGACGGTAGTAGCTGGCAGTTTCACGATGAGGTTGCCCGTTTGGCGCTCCATGCTGGCGAAGAAGTCGCCCTCGATGCGCAGGCACGGATGACCCATCATCGTCGACCTGTCAGCGCCGCTCGCGAGCAGCGGTTCGGCCAGATCCCAGAACAGTGTGTCGTCGACTTTTGATTCTGAGGACAGCTTCTTTGCCATCGAGCGAGTCTGCCACGCGGACATCGCTTAGATTCTGTGTATGGCTCCCGCACCTCCCGCTCGCACGGTCACCGTTGCTGCAGCGCAGCTCGGGCCGATCAGCCGTGATGAACCCAGAAGTGTCGTCGTCGAACGGCTGCGGGCACTCATGCACGAGGCCGCCGGTGCCGGCGCAGAGCTGGTCGTGTTTCCCGAACTGGCCTTGACCACGTTCTTCCCTCGATGGTTCACCGACGACATCGCCGGTCACGACCACTACTTCGAGACGTCGATGCCGGGCCCTGAAACCCAGCCACTGTTCGACGATGCGAAACAGTTGGGCGTGGGGCTCTCACTGGGGTACGCCGAACTGACCGACCAGGGCGAGCGGTTCAACACGACGATCCTGGTCGAGCGTGATGGCTCGGTCGTCGGTCGTTTCCGCAAGGTGCACATACCCGGCCACGAAGATGACCAGCCGTGGCGTCCGTTTCAGCATCTCGAGCGCCGCTATTTCCAAGAGAGCAGCGAGGGGTTCCCTGTCTGGCGGGCCTTTGGCGGCATCTTCGGCATGGCCACCTGCAACGATCGACGTTGGCCCGAGACCTATCGCGAGATGGGTCTGCAAGGCGTCGAGATGATCTTGATCGGCTACAACACGCCGATGCACTATGCGCCCGACCCTGGTCAGGATGCGCTGCAGAGTTTCCACAATCATCTGTGTATGCAGGCAGGCGCCTATCAGAACGGAACCTGGGTTGTCGGTGTCGCCAAAGGAGGCACCGAAGAAGGTGTCGACTCGCTGGCGCAATCGGTGATCATTGCTCCGTCTGGCCAAATCGTGGCCCAAGCGGTGACCACCAAGGACGAGGTCATCGTCGCCAAGTGCGATCTCGACTGGTGCAATCACTACAAGCAAACGTTGTTCGACTTCGATCGCTATCGACGGCCCGAGGCCTACCAACGCATCGGCTCACAAAAGGGCGTCATCCCACCGCCCGGGTAGCCTGGGTAGCCCGCCTTTTTCGCTGGGGCGAAAAACGCTGTTTTGGAGTTGTCACGTCGACGGTCCCAGACCGCTTCGCTACCTCCTCTGGTAGGCCCAGCCCGATCATCTGTGACCCCTGAGGTTGGCATAGTCAACCGTCAGGGTCACAGATGTCGACAGCCCGTAACACCGGTCACGCGTGAGTTTGTACAGTGGGTATGTGATTGCACGATGAGTACTGAGTTCACACTCAACGGCGTGCCGGCAGCGATCGGCGGGTCGCACGAGCATCTTCTTGGCGCGCTGCGCGACGAGCTCGGCGTGTTCTCACCAAAAGACGGTTGCTCGCCGAGCGGGCAATGCGGCTGTTGCACCGTGCTCGTCGACGGCAAGGCTCGGGTGGCCTGCCAGACCTCGCTCGAAAAAGCCGAGCGCGCGTCCGTGGTCACCCTCGAAGGAATCGACGCGGCGGAACGCACTCGCATGGCCGATGCGTTCGCCGCATTCGGCGCGCTGCAATGCGGATTCTGCACCCCGGGAATTCTCGTTCGCACCAAGGCAATGCTCGACAAAGATCCGAATCTGACACGCGACAAGGCGGCACGACTTCTGGGCGGCAATCTGTGTCGTTGCACCGGCTACACCAAGATTCTCGACGCCGTCGAGGCGCTCGCCGCAGACGAAATCCCGGTCGCCTTGCAACCGCGTGGCGTTGGTACCCGCGGCATCAAGTACGAAGCTCGACCACTGGCGCTCGGTGACCGGCCGTTCATCGACGACATGGTTCCGACCGACCTGGCCCATGGCGCCTTCACGCTCACCGAACATGCTCGAGCCGACATCGTCGCCATCGACACGAGCGCAGCCGAGGCCGTGCCCGGTGTCGGGCGAGTGTTAACCGCAGCCGACGTTCCCGGTGAACTGCGTCACGGCCTGATCCACAAAGACTGGCCGGTCTTCATCCCCGTCGGGGGCCGCACCAGTTACCTGGGCGATGTGGTGGCGATGGTGGTCGCCGAAGACCGCAACACGGCGCGTCGAGCTGCGACATTGGTCGAGGTCACTTACGAGGTGCACGAACCAATCGTGAATCCAATTGCGGCGATCGCGTCTGACGAAGATGCCGTGTGGCAACTCGACGGCAACGTTTTGTCAACCTCGACCTACGCACGCGGTGACGCCGAAGCGGCGCTCGCGACAGCAACGCACACGGTGCGAGAAACGTTTCAGACCCAACGCATCGATCACGCATTCCTCGAGCCCGAATCGACGCTCGCTGTGCCGGTGCCGGCTGGCACGCCGCTGCCGCTCACCAACGGTCAGAGCGCGGGCGCACCGGTCCACTTCGATCGGCTGATGGTCTACTCAGGCGGCCAAGGCATCTGGGACGACCGCAACGACATCGCCCGCATCCTTGCCATCGACACCGATGTTGTCGTCACCGAACTCGTCAGCAACGGCGGCGCATTCGGTGGCAAGGAAGACATGTCGAATCAGGGTCAAACCGCATTGGCGGCATGGCTGCTGCGGCGACCAGTGAAGACCACGTTCAGCCGCGAAGAGTCATTCCTGGTGCACACCAAGCGCCACCCAATTCGTATGGCGTACGAAGCGGGCTGCGACGCCGACGGCAAACTCGTGGGGCTACGGGTTCGTATGGTTGGCGATTCTGGACCGTATGCGTCTGTTGGCATGAAGGTGCTCGAGCGCGCTGCGGGCCACGCGTGTGGCCCGTATGTGATCGACAACATCGATGTAGAAGCGATCGCCGCTCGCACGAACAACTCGGTGTGCGGCGCATTCCGCGGTTTCGGTGCAAACCAAGCGCAGTTCGCGATGGAAGGCGTCATGGATCGCCTGGCCGAGATGGCGGGCATCACTGGCTGGGAGATCCGGCATCGCAATGTGATCACCCCCGGTGTTGTTTGGGGACCTGGCCAAATCATGGACGACGGCTGTCTCGGCGCCGGCCAATGCCTCGACGCGGTGCGCCCCGCATACGAAGCCGCCATCGCCGCCGGCCAACCCGTAGGCGTCGCACTCGGTTTGAAGAACTCAGGACTTGGCAACGGGTTCAAAGAAATCGCAAACGCTGTCGTGCACTTTCGTGCCGACGGCAAGGTCGAAGTGCGCCACTGCTGGACCGAGATGGGTCAAGGCGTGCACACCGTGGCGCTGCAAGTCGCCGTCGAAGAACTCGGCATCGAACCCGATCGCATCGAGGTCATCGTCGACTCGACCCGCGAACTCGGCGCCGGTCAGACCACCGGCAGTCGCGGCACACTCATGGGGGCTGGCTCGGTCGCCGATGCGTGCAAGGCGGCACTGGCCGATGGCTGCAAGGTCGGCGTCGACTACCTCGGTGAATACCGAATCGACTGGACCAACTCGCTCAGCGAAGGCCTCGAAAACCCGATCATCCACTCAACGTTCGGGTACGCCGCGCAGATGGTCATCCTCGATCGAGAGACCGGCGCAGTGACCAAGGTCGTCGCCGCTCACGATGTCGGCCGTGCGGTCAATCCGCTGCTGTGCGAAGGCCAGGTCGAAGGCGCCGTGCACATGGGCCTGGGCTACGCGCTGTCCGAAGGTTTCCCGTGCGATGAAGACGGCCGGCCGCTCAACACCACCTTGCGCAGCCTCGACATCATCCGCCCCAAAGACATGCCATCGGTCGACGTGATCCTGGTCGAAGCGGCCGAGCCGAACTCGCCCTATGGCATCAAGGGCGTCGGCGAGATCGGGTTGGTGCCAACTGCCGGAGCCGTCGCTGCCGCGATGCACGCCAACGACGGACAGTGGCGCAATGAGCTGCCATTGGTCAACGAATCGAACCGCGAACGCGCATCGGGCTGGGTTGGGTGGTGAGATCTTGAGCTTGGAACTTCAGGCGAATCAGACTCGTGGGCTGGTGTGTGCGCATCATCATCTGTATTCGGCGCTTGCGCGGGGTATGCCGGCGCCGCCGCGCACGCCGAAGAAGTTCATCGAGATTCTCGAGCTCGTCTGGTGGCGGCTCGACCGTGCACTCGATGAAGAGACCATCTATTGGTCGGCAAAACTTGGTGCGCTCGAAGCGTTGCAACGGGGCTGCACCGCAATTGTTGATCATCACGAATCTCCGAATGCCATCGAGGGGTCGTTGTCGATCATTGCCGATGCCTGCGCCGAGGTCGGCGTGCGGGTGAACTGTTCCTATGGCGTCACCGATCGCCACGGTCCCGATGGGGCTGCTCGGGGTTTGGCCGAGAACGATCGATTCCTGCGTGAGGGCGGCCGCGGCATGGTCGGCCTGCATGCCGCGTTCACCTGCTCTGATGACACGATTGCCGCAGCGGCCGAGTTAGCGGTGAAACATCACGTCGGCATGCATGTGCATGTTGCCGAAGGAAGCGAAGATACCTGGCAGCGACTGGTCGAGTACAGCCGGACGAACTGGTGGCTCATCCACGGGGTGTACCTGCCCGACGATCATGGGTTGTTCGGCACGATCGTTCACAATCCGAGGTCGAACATGAACAACTCGGTGCCCTATGGGGCTCCGCAACGTTTCATCAATCCGATCGCTCTCGGAACCGATGGCATCGGCGCTGACATGCTCGACGAGTTCCGAGTTGCCTTCGTTGCGGCTCGGGCTTTCGACGTCACGACGACTCCTGACAAGATCTGGGACATGCTCGAAACTGGTTGGCAGATCATGCCCGAGGCTCAATCTGACATTGTGAGCTGGGACTACCAGCCGATGGATCCGTGGTGTCTTGCGTATTCGCCAGGCGTATCGCCGACCCGGGTTGTTGTCGACGACGATGTTGTATGGGAACACGGCCAGCCGACCAGGGTCGATGCCGCAGAGATTCGAGCAAAGGCAGCCGAGGCCGCAAGCCGGCTTCACTTGAGGCTTGAATCTCTCGATTGAGATATGTAATACTGTTTATCCACAGAGTGGGCGAACTTTCCCACAGGTGGGTATGACGCTTCTCAGAGCCTCAATTCTGGCGTATTTCTAACGTTTTTCCCGCACGGCCCGCGGAGTTATCCCCTGTTTGACCTTGGTTATGCACAGGTAGCACGATTGCTTGCCGCCAATTTGTAGCGCACCCAACTTTCGACGCGACGCACGCCTTGAGTCGTTACATTAGACCGGTGACTTTAGAACTAGAGGCTGACGAAGCCGGCGCGGTAACCATGCTCTTAGAGGCTGGTAAAACGATCAAGGAGATCGCTAAGTTCGCCGACTTAGACATGCAAGCCGTCACCAAGGTGGCCCGCGAACTCGACATCGAACCATCAACACGTGCCCAGCGACGCGGTAAGGCTCTCTACGGCTCATCAAAAGGTTCGACCTACCAAGAGATCGCGAAGACGTTGGCAGCCGAAGGGTTCACTGGCGAAGATGACGCGCCGATGCACCATCTGACCGTTGCTAGTTGGGTGAAGAACTTTGGGTGGCCGTGGGGCGGTGCCGCAGACGGCGACTATGCCCCCGAGCGGGCGGCCACCGCATCGTCGCGTTCGCGCTATTTGCTGCGGTTGTCGAAGGCGCTCGATGCCGAACTCAACACGTCAGACAAGATCGCACAAGCAGCCGAAGCGGCCTGGAACGAACTGGTTTCAGAGTCGACTCGGGTGGTACAGCTGGCGATCATCCGTGGCGCGGCGAACGCCGGTGTCACCGATCTGGCAGCGGTGAAGCGGGTGCTGCTCGATCTGCATGGCGCTGCCATCAGAGGCGCGACGGTCTAACACCCTGCTCGCCCCAAAACCCTGCTCGCCCAAAAATGCAGAATGACTCTGGGTCTTAACCCAGAGTCACCTGACGAAATCAAACCAACCCTTATTAGGGGATGCGCAGTACCTGGCCGGGGTAGATCATGTTTGGATCACTGAGCATCGGGCGGTTCGCCTCGAAGGTCTCGTTATAGCGATTGGCGTCACCGTAGAACTGCTGCGCAACAGCGCTTAGCGTGTCACCAGACTTGACGGTGTACATCCTGGCAGCGTCGGCCGGTGCTTCGACATCGAGGTCTTCGTCGACCTTTTCGACACCTTCGACATTGCCGACCGCAAGCACAACACGCTCGAGCGTGGCCTGGTCTTCGACAGAACCTTCGAGATACACGACGCCGTCATCGAAGCTGACATCGATGTCGTCGCCCATGCCCAGGCCTTCGAGGTACTCCTCGAGCTCATCGGCCTTCTTGGCTTCAGCGCGGCGTTCGAGGAAGGCCTCGCGTGCGGCAGCCTTCTTCTCGACGACGGCTTCCTTGAGCTCGGTAGCCTTTTCCTTGGCTTCATGCGCCTGTTCGGCGGCCTTTTCGCGTGCGTCGTTCGCCACTTCTTTGGCCTTGCCGGCTACTTCTTTTGCCTTGGCAGCAAAGCCGCCGCCTTCGGTCTGCGTGCGGGCTTTTGCCTTGGCAGTGCTTGCCGCATCGCGTGCGGCTTCGAGCTTCTCGTCTCGGCTGCCCTTCAGAATCTTCGAACCAGTGTCTTTGATGAAATCGAACACGCCCATACGGCATGCCTCCTCGTGTCATGTTGTGGCACAAGTATGGGCGATTGTGCGCGGTTTTGCATGATGGTGCATTTTGCTCACGACTTCTGAGGGTGTAAAGAAGCTAAAGTGTTGGCTCGGCGATAGAGCAGGTTCGTTGCCGGTAGCGACGCTCAGCATGAGGTGGCAGTACGGCTGAGGTTCCGGGAGTAACAGTGGGCAGACATCATGTGACCCTGATGGCGTTGGTGTTGCTCGCGATATTGCTTCCGGTCGCAGGCCCTGTGGCAACGGCAGATGCGCTGCAAATCGATAACGAACTCGAACTCAAACTGGTCGAAACCTACGCCGGGCCCCAGGTCGTGATCTCGGGCATGGCACGGAGCGCGGCGGGTGTGCCGACGCTTCAGGTCGTGATCGAATCTGCTGACGAGGTTGCGCCGGCACTCTTCGACGGTGCCCCAAGCACAGCCCTGCGGCCACCGCCGGTCATCAACGCCGTCAGCTGGCGGGTGCCCCTGACGCTTGCCGACGGTAGCTACCGGGTCACGGTGACCTCCTCGTTCGGTGGCGAGCTGTTGCAGGAAGCCGACGGCGAGTTCGAGGTCGTGTCTGAGCTGACGCCGCCACTCGAAGTGGTGGCGACCAGCGCTGTCTGGGCCTACTACGACGCAGGCGACCAGCCGAGTCCTTCGGCCGATGCGGTGCCGATCGAATGGTATGAACCGGGCTACGACACCACGACCTGGGCCAGCGGGCCGGCCGAGTTGGGCTATGGCGATGGCGACGAAGCGACACTCACGGCGGTGACTGGCGCGTTCGGGCAGAAGATTCTCACGCAGTACTTCCGTCACGAGTTCACGCTTCCCGATCTGAGCGACTACGACCTGGTCACCCTCACGATGCTGCGCGACGACGGCGCGATCGTGTACTTGAACGGCGTCGAACTGAGCCGCACCAACATGCCTGTGGGAGCCGTCAACTACGGCACTTTTGCCACGGTCAGCAGCGAACAGACGATCACGGCTGCCGTTGATCCAGCGAGTTTCGTCGCAGGTGTCAACGTGCTGGCCGTCGAGGTTCATCAGAGCTCGGCGACGAGTATCGACCTGAGTTTCTCGCTGTCGCTCGCAGCGACAGAGTCGGCATCTGCTCGGGTGAGCAACGCAACCGAGGGAACATTTGTCCTCGCTGCCGGCGATATGGCTCGCTGCAACTTCGATGGTGACGAGGCCGTCGCCGCGCAGATGGGCGAACTGTTCGACACCGACAGCGGCGCATTCATCGGCCTGGGCGATCTTGTCTACAACAACGGCACGATCGACGAATTCGTCAACTGCTACGACCCCACAATCGGCCAATTCCGTGACGTGACGTGGCCATCGCCGGGCAACCACGAGCACTACACCGCGCCGAACGCAGCGGGATATCGCCAGTACTTTGGGCCTGCGGCGGGGCCGACAGCTGGGCCGAACGGCGGACTCTGGTACTCATTCGACATCGACGGGTACTGGCACGTGATCGCACTCGACTCTGACTGCGAAGGGAGCGAGATTTTGCCAGGCGCCGTCGACGGTGATGGCTGCGCTGTTGGATCTGACCAAGAACAATGGCTGCGCGCTGACCTCGAGGCCAACCAAGACAAGAACATTCTGGCCTTCTTCCATCATCCGCCGTTCTCGAACAACCGTTACCTCGATCATGAGCGGACATTTCCGCTGTGGCGGGCGCTCAGCGAATATGGCGCCGAGTTGACGCTGCACGGTCACGAACACCATTACGAGCGCTACGTGCCGCTCGACTATTGGGGCGAACCCGACGCACAAGGCATGACCGAGTTCATCATCGGGTCGGGCGGAACCAACCCGCGTTACGACGTCAGGCCACCAGAGGCTGATTCGGCGTTTCGCGGCACGTTCCCCTCAGGGGTTATCGACTTCGGCGTGATGCAACTCTGGTTGCGTCCCGACGGATACGAGTGGCTGTGGGAGCCGATCTATGGGCTCGCCGCAACCGATTCGGGCACCGGCGGCCTGACGCCGCCGATGGAGCGCTCGTCCATCAGTGGTGTCGTCACCCAGACCTTCACCGGTGATCCGTTCGAAGGATTCGAGGTCTGCGCAACCGCTGACCGAACAAGTGTCGAGACGTGTGCGGTCACCGATGTGAATGGCAGCTATGCGATCACCGACCTGGTCAGTGACGTCTATCTGCTGAGCGTGATCGATCCCGCAGACCAGTTCGTCACCGAGAGTCAGATCAATCTCGCCGACCTCGAGGCGCCTGAGCCTGCGGTCGTCGACATCACAATGTTGCCCCGGCCGTCGATGTCGGGCACCGTGACGTCGTCGGCGGGCGGGCAGCCCATCGCCAATGCGACCGTGTGCGCTCGCAATATCGAGGACGAAGATGTCGAGCCTCGATGTGCAAATACTGGTGCCGATGGCACCTACACGGTCGAGCGTCTCGACCCGCTGCGAGTTCATCAGGTTTCGTTCGAGTCGACCGGCTCGGTTGCCGAGTGTTTCGATGATTTGCCGTTCCCCTGCAACGCTTCGGCAACGCAGCTCGAGGTCGGCACGGTCAATATCACCGGCATCGATGCGGCACTCGCCGTGGCCCCGGGCGGTATCACCGGAACGGTGACAGGCGCCGACACAGGCGTGGCGCTGGCAGGGGTTTCGGTTTGTGCTGATTCAGCACGGCTGCGCGCACCGCGATGTCAGCTGACCAATGCAGCAGGCGCTTTCGCGATCGACCAATTGCCGAGCGGCAACTATGTGGTCAGCTATGACGACCCGGCCGGTGTCTATTTGGGCGAGTGCTACCGCACCCGCACGTGCGACCGCCTGCTGCTCGTTGGCGTGATCCAGCCCGGCGTGCGCAGCAATATCAACGCCGGTCTCGACCCGGCCCCCGTGCCAACCCCGTCCCCCACTGCCACTGCGGCACCTACAGCGACGACCACAGCCACGCCCGTCGTCACGCCGACGCCATCGGCAACGGTGACCGCGGTCCCCACCACCACACCGACTCCTGAGATCACAAGCACACCAACGCCCGAGATCACGCCGACGCCGGTTCCGACGGCCACGCCACAGCCGACTGCTACAGCTACAGCGACGCCGATCCCGTCGGCCACGGTGGCGCCGACCCCGACCACCGTGGCGGTGCCGGGCATGGTTCAGGGTCGCGTCACGGTCTTGGCAACGGGCGACCCAATCTTTGCCGCCGAGGTCTGCGCTCGACGCGGCCTGCCCGCCGGCGAGTTCTGTGTGTTCAGCGGTGTCGACGGTCGCTACGCCATCGCCAATCTCGATGCTGGCAACTACAGCGTGGCCGCCACCGACCCGGTGGGCCGCTATCTGCAGAGCTGTTCCGGCACGCTTCCCTGCGATGCGCCGTTCCTCTATGGCGTATCCGCCGTTCAGGGTGTGGTCGGCGCTGATATAGCGCTCGATCCGGTGTACACCACGGCGAACCCAACGCCGACCCCGACGCTGTTCGTCAGCGAAGAGGGCACGATCTCGGGCCGAGCGACCCGCGGTGGGGTGGCAGCGACTGATGTAGAGGTGTGCGCTATCGCCACCTTCACCGGAACAACGGCGTGCACGACAACCGCCGCCGATGGTCGGTATGAGATCCAGGGCCTGCGCACCGGCAACTACCGAGTCGAGTTCGACGGCGCCGCCGTTTGCTATCGCAACAAGGTCGGCTGCGTGAGTTACACGCCAGTCGGCCTGGCTTCACCAGGCAGCCGCGCCAACATCGATGCAGAACTCGGCGCCTGACACGAAAGAGCCTCTTGTCCTATTATTGATACATGAGTCCCAATTCATCAACACGCATAGTCCAAACGGTCTCCCCGGCTGGGCAGATGTCTAAAGCGCGCCCCGACGCGGCCGAAGGGGAGGGCTACCCTCCTTCGCCGTCGCATGCATGTCATGCGATATCGCCTTTCACGAAAGTGATGAAGACATGAAACGCCTTGCCTGCCTGCTACTAATCGCCCTTTTCTCTGTCGTTACTTTCGTGACGGATTCTCAAGATGCATCGGCGCAGGGAGGCATCTACGTTTCGCAGATCGCAAGTG
>JBDNHG010000467.1:0-8158 GCA_041688925.1 Acidimicrobiales bacterium
CAGCACGCGCAGCCGGTCCTCGCCGACATCTTGTGAGAGCCACCGCAGCTTCGCTTCGCGTTCAAGAGCATTGTGGCCGCCGTCGACATGGTCGACCTCGACCGTTAGCCGTTGGTCAGGTTCGACCAGCTCGGCGTAGCGATCGGACACCTCGCTCATCAGTTCGGCGAACTGCTTTGATTCGGCGATCGTGTTCGAGAACGCCAGTGCGGTCTGCATGGGGATGGTGTCGTCCGCGGCGAATGCCTGACCGGTGGCGTCGCGCTTGGCAAGCGCGTTAAGCACGCCAGTCATCTTGGCAGCGCCCTCGAGGTTCAAGTCATGTTGGTCGTCGCTTATCAGCTGCTGGAACGCAGTTGATACTGACGCCTCGTCGACGGCCAGAACAAGCACCTTGTAGTCGGTCAGCAGGCCGCGATCGACGGCCTCGCGGAAGCCGATGCGATGAAACTCGGGGCCGAAGACCCGCTCATCGTCCATCGACGCCAAGAAGGCGTCTTCCTCGTTGGCCTTGGCCTTGTTGCCGTCGCTGTACACCCGTGGCGTCGCCGTCATGTACAGCCGCTTCCTGGCCGCCACCCAATCGTCGTCATGGATACGAGTGAAGTTCGAGTCGTCTTCGTCGGCCAGCGTTACACCCGTTGTGCGGTGAGCCTCGTCGCAGATCACCAGGTCGAAGTCGCCCATTCCGGCAGCTTGCGCAGCTGTGAGCACCGGGGTCGAGTGGTACGTCGAGAAGACAACGGTGAGATGACCGGAAGGTGTGCGTGCCATGTTGGCAGCAAGCTCCTCGCCATCGGTTGTTGCAGGTACCACGAGATCGAAAGGCGAGATGTCTTCGTCGGCGGCACGCTTGCCGGCCTTGGTATCAGAACAGACGGCGAACGGAGTCATCGGAATCGATGAGTGAGCCGCCCATTCCTTGACGGTCTGAGACAAAAGACTGATCGATGGGAGAAGAACGAGCACTTTGCCGCCGGCGCCGACCAAGCGTTCGGCTATCAGCTGACCGGTGAATGTCTTGCCGGTGCCGCAAGCCATGATCAGTTTGCCGCGATCGTGGCCTTCGAATCCTGCCAGCACGTCGTCGATTGCTGTTCGCTGATGCTTGCGCGGCTCGCGCGTGGAACGGCGGAGCTCATCAGAACTATCGGCACGCCACTTCGACCAGTCGACGCCCGAATTCGCGAGGGCGTCTGGCCCGATCTTGATGACTGGCTTTTCTTGCTTCGCTATCGCGTTGTCGAGGTGGGTCGACCACCGGCCGGTCGTGGTCGCGATCATTCGCTCGGTGAACGGTGCCGTGCTTGACCGTGCGAAGAAGGTGCCCAGGTCATCGAGCGTGAGCGAACTGGCTGAGTCATAGAACTTGCATTGCACAGCTGTGAAGCCGCTTCCGTCCGCATGCTCGGCCACGACGTCAATGCCGGTATCGACTTCGGCGTCATTGCCGGCCCAGTCTTCCCAGAGCCACACGTTCGAGAACTTGGTCGCCCATTGTGGAGCGACCCGCAACAAGGCCGCGGTCAGGCGTTCGAAGCGTTGGCCCTTGTCATACTCGCTGATCGCGAGTGCTCGCAGTTCGGCCAACACTCGTTCGAACTCTGCGTCGGGTGACATCGAAGAACTCATTGAAGCGACACTAGGGCGCGCAGCCGAGCGACATGGCGGACGACTGGCGGCACAAGCACGGTGAAGACGAGATCAAACTGAGTCCGCCTGGCGGTTCGCGGCCGTGGACAGCCGACTTCGGTTGGCGCCGGCGTGAGCGTTCACGGTCTTGGATATGACGGTCTCTAGCGTCCCAGGGTTCTCGACGCGACAGTTGTGGATGGTGCTCGGCTCACTGATGCTCGCGGTCTTTCTAGCGTCGATGGAGATCTCGATCATCTCGACCGCACTGCCGACGATCGTCGGTGAGTTCCAGTCGTTCGAAGACTTCGCTTGGCTCGGCACCGCCTACATCGTGGCTGCCGCCATCGGCACACCGCTGCTGGGCAAGTTGTCTGACCTCTACGGGCGCAACCTCGTGTTCAAGTCGACACTCGGCCTGTTCCTTTTCGGGTCGCTTTTGTGTGGTTTGGCACAGTCGATGGGCCAGCTCATTGTCTTCCGGGCAATCCAGGGGCTCGGCGGTGGAGCGATCCAAGCGCTCTCGTTCGCCATCCTCGGCGACATCCTGCCGCCGCGTGAACGGGGCAAATACATTGGCTACTTCACGCTCGCGTTCGTCGGAGCCGCACTGATCGGTCCGGTGCTCGGCGGATTCATCATCGACAATTTCAGTTGGCCGTGGATCTTCTTCATCAATGTGCCGCTCGGAATCATGGCCGGCATCGTTGCGCACTTTGCGCTTCGCCTGCCGTTCTCGCGTCGCAAGGCGAAGCTCGATTGGACCGGAGCGGCGATGCTCTCGATCGCCATCGCGGCGCTCATGATCGCGCTCGAAGAGGGCCAAGACGGGTGGTCTCAGCCACACGTTGGGCTGCTGTTTGCCGTCGCCGTGATCACCGTGGTTGCGTTCATCGTCGTCGAGTAGCGCGCCGAAGAGCCGATTATTCCGCTGCGCCTGTTCGCCAATCGAGCGGTGCTCGCCGCGACCTTGCTCGGCATGTGCACCGGCACGATCGCCTTCGGTGCGGGTCAGTTCCTGCCGGCACTGCGGCTGCCGTGTGCGGCTTAGCGGCGGTGTCTCGCATCTCTGGTGACACCTCGTACGCGACGCTCGTGGTGCCGATGATTGCTATGGGGTTCGGCATGGCGTCGGTCTTCACGACCACGTCGATCGTCGCTCAGAACGCGGTCGAATTTCGCGATCTCGGGGTCGTCACCTCAACCATCATGTTCTTCCGGACGCTTGGCGGTTCGTTGGGGCTCGCGCCGGCATCAGCGCCTTGTCATTGCAATTGTGCGCCGCGGGTTGTGCCGTGCGAGGCGGGTTCGTAGGCTTGTCTGCTGGCCCAGCGGCCTGTTGCTGTCCGCTGCGCTGGTGCTGTTTACAGCACGCAGTTGCAAACCAACAACGCCACCAATATTCAGGAAACACTGTGCCCACCATTCAACAGCTTGTCCGCAAGGGACGCGAAGCGAAGTTCCGCAAGGAAAAGACGCCAGCACTCAAGGGTGCTCCTCAGCGTCGTGGTGTGTGCACTCGCGTGTACACCGCCACTCCAAAGAAGCCGAACTCGGCGCTTCGCAAGGTCGCTCGTGTTCGCCTGACTTCCGGTATCGAAGTCACTGCGTACATTCCCGGCGAGGGTCACAACCTGCAAGAGCACTCGATCGTGCTCGTTCGCGGTGGTCGTGTGAAAGATCTTCCTGGTGTGCGTTACAAGATCGTCCGAGGCACGCTCGACTCCAGTGGTGTCGACAAGCGTCGCCAGGCTCGCAGCCGTTACGGCGCAAAGAAGGCTCAGTAGATATGCGTAAGAATGCTGCGCCTCGCCGCGATGTCCCCGTCGACCCGTTGTACGACTCGGTTCTTGTCACTCAGATCATTAACAAGGTGCTGCAAGATGGCAAGCGGTCAACCGCTGAGCGCATCGTGTACACCGCGCTGGCCACCGTTGCCGAGCGCACTGGTGAAGACCCGGTAGCAACGCTCAAGCGAGCTATTGAAAACGTCAAACCGCCACTTGAGGTGCGTAGCCGCCGCGTTGGTGGCGCTACCTACCAGGTGCCAGTCGAAGTACGCCCAAAGCGTGCGAATACCCTGGCTATCCGATGGTTGGTCGACTTCAGTCGTTCACGCCGCGAGCGCACCATGGCCGAACGTTTGGCCAACGAAATGATGGATGCCGGCAACGGCGTTGGCGCCGCTGTCAAGCGACGCGACGATCTGCAAAAGATGGCCGACAGCAACAAGGCCTTCGCCCACTACCGCTGGTAGATCCGTCGGCTCGGGCTCAACACTGCTTGGCGCCGTGTCCGATCCCGATGCCACAGCCTTCCTCTCGTACCTGCACTAACCCGCCTCAACTCACTCAGAAACTTCGCTAAAGGCAAGCCAATGGCACGACATCCCCGCAAAAAAGTCCGCAACATCGGCATCATGGCGCACATCGATGCCGGCAAGACGACGACGACAGAACGCATCCTCTACTACACCGGTGTGAACTACAAGATCGGCGAAGTCCACGATGGCGGCGCAACCATGGACTGGATGGAGCAAGAGCAAGAGCGCGGCATCACCATCACCTCTGCTGCGACCACGTGCTACTGGGGCGAAGGCGACAAGAAGCACAAAATCAACATCATCGACACACCAGGGCACGTCGACTTCACCGTTGAGGTAGAGCGCTCACTGCGCGTGCTCGATGGCGCCGTCGCAGTCTTCGACGGCGTTGCCGGTGTTGAGCCACAGTCTGAAACCGTCTGGCGCCAGGCCGACAAGTACGGCGTGCCCCGCATGTGCTTCGTCAACAAGCTCGACCGCACCGGCGCAGACTTCTTCTTCTGCCTCGACACGATCAAGGAACGTCTGACCAAAGACGTCGCCGTGCTTCAGCTGCCAATCGGCACCGAAGGCGATTTCGCCGGGGTCATCGACCTCGTCGAGATGAAGGCGCTCATCTGGCACAACGAAGACCTGGGTGCCGAATGGGACGTCGTCGATATCCCCGACGACCTCACCGCAATCGCCGATGAATACCGCGAACTGCTGATGGACGCCGTCTCGGGCTACGACGAAGCCATCATGGTGAAATACCTCGAGGGTGAAGAGATCACCGTCGACGAGCTCAAAGCATCGATCCGCAAAGGCGCAATCACCGGCCAAATCGTGCCGATCCTTTGCGGCAGCGCATTCAAGAACAAGGGCGTACAGCCTTTGCTCGACGCAATCGTCAACTACATGCCGTCGCCCCTCGACGTCGAAGAGATCAACGGCACGAACCCCCGTAACGAAGAAGAAGTGCTTATCCGTCACCCCGACGACAGCGAACCTTTCGCGGCGCTGGCGTTCAAGCTGATGACCATCGATCAGCGCGAAGGTCGACTGACCTTCGCCCGCATCTACAGCGGCACCCTCGAAAAGGGCTCGACCGTCGTCAACACCCGCAGCGGTCGCAAAGAGCGCATTGGTCGCCTGCTCGAAATGAACTCGGCATCCAAAAAGGACCTCGACATCGCCTATGCCGGCGATATTGTTGCCTTCCTCGGCCTCAAGGACATGCGCACCGGCGACACGCTCTCCGATGAAAAAGATCAGATCGTTCTCGAGAACCTGACCTTCCCCGAACCGGTTGTCGACGTATCGATCGAGCCGAACTCCAAGGCCGACCAAGACAAGCTGGGCCACGCGTTGGCCACCTTGTCAGCCGAAGACCCCACGTTCCGCGTCGAGACCAACATCGAAACAGGTCAGACCATCATCAGCGGCATGGGTGAGCTTCACCTCGAAGTGCTCGTCGATCGCATGATGCGTGAGTTCAAGGTCGAAGCAACCGTCGGCCGCCCGCAGGTGGCCTACCGCGAAACCATTTCGAAGACGCTTCCGAACTACACCTACACCCACAAGAAGCAGTCGGGTGGTTCCGGCCAATACGCCGTGATCAGCTGCACACTCGAGCCGAATCCGGGTAACGGTTTCGAATTCGAGTCAAACATCAGCGGTGGCTCGATCCCCAAGGAATACATCGCACCGGTCGAGCAGGGCATCCGGGAAGCCATGAGCAATGGCGTTCTCACCGGGTTCCAGACCGTCGATATCAAGGTGACCCTCGAAGACGGCAAGACCCACGATGTTGACTCGTCCGAGATGGCGTTCAAGATTGCTGGCAACGCCTGGTTCCGCGAAGCTGCTCGCCAAGCCAAGCCCAAGCTGCTCGAGCCAGTGATGGCCGTCGAAGTTGTCACCCCTGACGACTTCCTCGGCGATGTTGTTGGCGATGTCAACTCCCGCCGCGGCCAGGTGCAAGGCACCGAGTCACGCGGCCTCAACAAGATCGTTAACGCACTAGTGCCGCTGTCGGAGATGTTTGGCTACGCTAACGATCTCCGCTCGCGCACCCAGGGCCGAGCGAGTTACTCGATGGTGTTCGACTCATACAAAGAGACGCCAGCATCAGTGCAAGAAGAAATCGTCAAGCGGATTCGCGGTGAGTGAACATGGCTGACGTACAAATCCCCCAAACCACCCACCACCAGTCCCGTCTGAGGAGAAATTAGAGATGTCGAAGGCCAACTTCGAGCGCAATAAGCCGCACGTAAACGTCGGAACTATGGGTCACATCGACCATGGCAAGACCACATTGACAGCTGCCATCACCAAGGTGTTGGCAGACAATGTCGAAGGATCATCCTTCACCGATTTCGCAGATATCGACAAAGCGCCAGAAGAGCGCGAGCGCGGTATCACGATCAACGTTTCGCACGTTGAGTATGAAACCGAAAACCGTCACTACGCCCACGTAGATATGCCGGGTCACGCTGACTACATCAAGAACATGATCACCGGTGCGGCTCAGGTCGACGGTGCCATCTTGGTTGTATCTGCAGCCGATGGTCCAATGCCCCAGACTCGTGAGCACGTACTGCTCGCTCGCCAGGTTGGCGTGCCTAAGATCATCGTGGCGCTCAACAAGGTCGACATGGTCGATGATGATGAGCTGATCGAGCTCGTCGAAATGGAAGTTCGCGAACTTCTCGACGAATACGACTTCCCCGGTGACGACACCCCAATCATTCCTGTGAGCGCACTCAAGGCCCTCGAAGGCGACGAAGACGCCGCTGCCGCGATCCTTAATCTCATGGCACAGGTTGACGAGTACATCCCAACGCCTGAGCGTGACCTCGACAAGCCATTCCTGATGCCGATCGAAGACGTGTTCTCGATCACAGGGCGTGGCACCGTGGTGACCGGCAAGGTCGAACAGGGCACGGTCAATACCGGCGACTCGATCGAGATCGTTGGCATCAAGCCAACCCAGACCACCACCTGCACCGGTGTTGAGATGTTCCGCAAGCTGCTCGACAGGGGCCAAGCCGGCGACAATATCGGCGCACTGCTTCGTGGCATCGACAAGGATCATGTCCAGCGCGGCCAGGTGCTCGCCAAGCCAGGCAGCATCACCCCGCACACCAAGTTCGAGGCCGAGGTATACGTGCTGACCCAGGGTGAAGGTGGCCGTCACAAGCCATTCTTCTCGAACTACCGCCCGCAGTTCTACTTCCGCACCACCGACATCACCGGTGAAATCATGCTTCCAGAAGGCACCGAGATGTGCATGCCTGGTGACAACACGCAGATGACGGTCGAGCTCATCAACCCAATCGCTATGGACGAAGGTCTTCGCTTCGCTATTCGCGAAGGTGGCCGCACCGTTGGTGCCGGCGCCGTAACGAAGATTCTCGAGTAGACGGCGAAACTAGGAAGAACTTTCATGGCTGCTGCACAAAAGATCCGTATTCGCCTCAAGGCATACGACCACGAGGTAATTGATCAATCAACCAAGAAGATCGTCGAAACGGTGAAGCGCACGCAAGCCGAAGTTCGTGGTCCGATTCCGCTTCCCACAAAGAAGCACCGGTTCACCGTGATTCGGTCCCCGCACAAGTACAAGGACAGCCGCGAGCACTTCGAAATGCGAGTGCACAAGCGTCTGCTCGACATCCTCGAACCGTCGCCCAAGACGGTCGATTCGCTTCAGCGTCTCGATCTTCCTGCTGGCGTCGACATCGAGATCAAGATCCAACAGGCGTAACTCTGGCGCAGTAGCGCTAAGAGACATTCTGAAAGAACCCCGGGCTTCGGCCCGGGGTTCCTGTTGTTTTGGGGTTCTTGTTGTTCTGGGTGCTTGTTGTTTCTAGGGGCGCGTCGTCTGCGGTTCTGTCGTCTTGGTTCAGTTCATGGCTCGGGGAGCTAGGACCTCGATGAGATCGGGTTCCTTCCCGCGCAGGTAACGGCCGGCCCAGATCGACGCCAATCCGAACGGCACGAGGGCATACGCCAGTGCAGCAACCGGCAGCAGCCACAGCCACCATGCACCGAAGGATCGGAACACCACGACGAAGATCGGTGCCGATAACACGGTCACCACAATCATGCCGACGATGGCGATGGCTACGAGGCGCAGCCCACGGCCCGCGTTCGATTGGCGGTTACCGAAGGGGTTGTCCCAATCGGGCAGCGCAGCGGGCGCAAGCGTCGAAGCAACGG
>JBDNHG010000468.1:0-1449 GCA_041688925.1 Acidimicrobiales bacterium
CCCTCTTCATGCGAGCGCGTCAGCATCGCAACGATGTCGTCGGCAGCCACCGCAAGGTGCTCGAGATGTTGGGGAAGCGTTCCCTCTTGGGGAGTGTTCTCAGTCATAGCTTCGTCTTTCCGTTCGGAACAACGCCACGATAACCGCTCGGCGAGCCATCACTTCCACGGCTTCCATAACCGCGGGCCAGCGGCCAGTAGCCGGGTTCGGCGACGAGCTGTGCGACCTGCGCAGACGAACAAGACAAGGCGGTTTGAGGCGGGTTCCGCATGGGTAGCCCAACGCTTGTCCTGGTGCGGCCGTCGCACCTTCTCCCTACTTCGTCACAGGAGACGCCATGCCCTCCCCGACCGAACCCGAAACGACCGATCCAAACATCACCGAGCCGCAGCGGCCGTTAGAAGTTCCGCCACCACATTTGCCGACACCCGATGACCCGATCGAGGTGCCGACCCCACACACGACTGCACCCGACGACGTGCCGCCGACGAAGATCATTCCCGACCCCACAACACCGATATTGCCCGGCACTCCCCCACCGTCAGACCCCGATGAATCCCCCACTCATCCGCCGATGCCTGATGTACCTCAGGTGCCGATGCAACCCCAGTGAGTGATGCAATGAGTGACGCAGTGAGTGACGCGACCGGCAGCGCGTATGGCGCCGCCGCGAGTTTCAGCTGAATACGAACCCTTCGTAGTCCGCATCGGAGCAGTCACTCAACGCCTTCAGGTAGGCATCACTGCTCGGCATGTTGAGCAGCTGGCGGCGCTTGCCAGGAATGTTCGCTCCCATATACCAACTATTGGCCTTTCCGAAGAGCGTCATCTCGGCCCAGTCAGCCATCACGCCCGACCATTTTGCGGCGTGTTCGGTTTCGCTGTCGAAGCGGCTGAACCCATTCGATCGCAAATGGGCGAGCATTTCGACGATCCACTGCCCCTGTAGCTCGGCACACACCGGACCGTTGCAGAACGATGCTGCGCTTTGGGGCCCGTACAACATCAACATGTTCGGGAAACCCGGGGCGGCGATTCCAATGTGGGTATCGACGCCGTCGGCCCACGCCTCGCCGATGGTGGTGCCATCGGCGCCCCTGAAGTCCATGCGGGTGAACCCTCCGGTATTGGCATCGAAGCCGGTTGCCAACACGAGCACGTCGAGCTCGACATGGCCCGACTCGGTCTGCACGCCGGTCGGTGTGATCGTCACCAGCGGATCGCTCTTCAAATCAACAAGCGAGACGTTGTCCTGGTCAAAGATATCGTAATAGTTCTGCTCGAGCGATGGCCGCTTGGTGCCAAACGGGTAGGGCGGGTCGGTCGGAGCCAGACTCTCGTGCAGCGACGAATCAGCGATGCGGTCTCGGGTCTTGTCGCGCCAGAAGTCATAGGACAGCCGGTTCGATTCGAGGTCTGACAATGTGTCCTTGCATGACCCGACCCAGA
>JBDNHG010000469.1:0-3742 GCA_041688925.1 Acidimicrobiales bacterium
CGAGCTCGCTGCCGCTCGAGGCGAACGCGACGCGGTCGATAACCAGCTTCGCGGCCTCGACCAGCGTCATGGTCGACTGCACGGCGCGCTTGGTGACACCGCCAACGAGCCCGTATCGACCCTCGAGCAGATCGCAGATCAGGCTCGACGGGTTCGCGCCGACGCAGAGCGGCTCGTAGCCCGGCGTGACGAACTGACCGCCTTGGTAGCCAAGGCACAGAACGACCTCGAGACCATCGGGCTCGGCCAGATCGCCGTCGAGAACCGCCGTGTCTCAGCCCAAGACCAACTCGAACAGCACAACGCCAGCCGGCAGGTTGCTACTCGTCAGCTCGCCGAGTTCGACGACCAGCTGAGAGCGCTCAGCTCACCGAGCGCGGTCGACAACCTCGACGAAAGTACCTTCGATCTGCGGGCGCAGGCCTGTCGGCATGCCCGTGATCTTCTCGCCGAGACGACTACCGCTGTCGCGCGTGCCGGCGATGCAGCAGATCATGTTCGTCGAGGCCACTCAATTCTGGGGGGCAAACTCGACGAGTCGCCGTTCGACTCGGTCGAATCGGCGCTGGCGGCCTTCCTCTCGCCCCAGGTGATCGAACAACTCGCCGCCCGAACCAATGCACACGTTGCAACCGGTCAACGGCTTCAGGGTCAGCTCCACGAGCTCTCGGGGTTGCCCGCCACAGCGCCCGAGGTCGAACAGCTCGGCCGAGCCGTCGAACAGGCGGCCCAGGCCCATGGGGCCCAGAACCGAACACTGATCACCACCACCAGCACCCTCGATCGCATCGAAGCCGACCTGATCTCGATCCAGCGCGAGCGCGAGTCGCGCCAAACCGCGGACCTCGACACTCGGCGCCTCGAACGCGTCGCTGCCTTGGTCAAGGGAGACAACGAGCGGAACACATCGCTCGAAAATTGGGTGCTTGCAGCTCACCTGCGCGACGTCGTGCAACTCGCCAACGTCCGCTTGGCTCGCTCGACTCACCAGCGCTTCCAGCTATGCGTGCTCGACGATGGCGAGAACAAGCGAGGCAAATGGGGTCTCGATCTCGGTGTCGAAGACACCGTCACCGGTACCCGGCGGCCCACCGCCGGCCTCTCAGGCGGCGAACTCTTTCAAGCCTCGCTCGCTCTCGCTCTTGGTCTTGCCGACGCAGTGATGAACCAAAGCGCGGGTGTACGCATCGATGCTCTGTTCATCGACGAAGGATTCGGCTCGCTCGACGAGACGTCGGTCGAACGAGCGATCGACCTGCTCGATGAGCTGCGTGACCGCCGGGGCAATGGTCGGCGTGATCACCCACGTGCCGGCGCTCCTCGACGCACTCCCGCTCGGCGTCGATGTCATCGAATCTCCCGACGGGCGCGGCTCGACCATTCGCCAAGTGCGCCGGGCCGCATAGCCGCTCTAGGCAGCGGAGGACCGACAGCGCAGAACGGGTCTAGGTGTAGCGCGAGAAGGCGCTCGGCCGGTCAGCCTTTGCACTGTCGTCGTCAGATGCAACGGTGCCCAACTTCTCGGGCCAATCCTCGAGCATCGACTCCCAGTCGCCGGGTTCGATGTCGGCTGGCAGCTCGTAGTACCCGTTGTCGAAATCTGGGGCCAGCTCGGCGTACGGATTGCGGGTCGAGGGGCTGATCTCGACCTCTTCATCATCAGGGGCCAGCAGTGCGTATGGATTCTCGCCGGAGATTTCGGTTTCAGAATCGAGGTGGCTGACGAACGCAGACGCACCATTTGACGCGACCTCGTGAGCCGGAGCGACAGTCGCAGCGGCATCGGGCACTGATCTTGTTGGTCGCTCGGTTGTGTGGTTTTCGAACGCATCGTCTTCGTTCAGGACATCCAACACCACAACCACTGGCTCAGACGGTGACGCTGCAATGCTCGGCGGCGTGGGCTCGACTCGTGGTTCCGGAACGCTCGACGCTGTCGACTCGACCAGTGACTCGGCGTCGGAGGCGCCTGATTCGGTGGCGGGTGTTGGCGCCGACTCGACCGCTTCGTGACCGAGTCGTGAGGCTGCTCGTTGGCGCAGTGCAACGATGGGCGACTCTGCGGCTCGCGTCCAATCACGAACAGCCGCGTCATGGTCGCCTTCGGACTCGTGCAGGTCGCCGAGCGCAAGCGCCGCTTTCGGCGACCAGGAATGATCGTCGGCAGCAACCACTCGATCGAACATGGCTTGCGCGGGCCTGACCATGTCATAGCCGGCATAGATCTGGCCAAGCAGATACCCGGCCCGCTGCTGCGTGCCATCGCCGGTATGGCTGTCATCGCGCAGCAACGCTTCGAGCACATCGATCGCCTCATTGACCAATCCGCATCGCCATCGCAGACCGGCGAGGCGAAACTGGTCGCTGCTGTCGAGCGCAACGGCAAAGATCGAAGCTGCCAGCGTTCGTGCCTGCGCCTCGTCGCCAGAGACGGCAAGTGCATCGGCGACGTCGATTGCAATCGAAGGTGCGATCCGGTTGTCTTCGCTTGCGGCTGTGTCGAGATGATCGAGCGCCTCGTCGAGCCGACCCTGATGCTGCAGCAGGGAAACCAGACGATCTCGGGCTGCGCGTTGCACGTCGGAGGCTGGACCAGCCGCCGCAACCCGCCACGCCCGCTCGGCACGATCGGCACGTCCGGCGGCATCGGCAACTTCACCGAGCCCGTAAAGCGTCGTGATGAGTTCGGGTGAGTCGGGCTCTTGGGCCATCGTGCGTTGCGCCAGCCGCGCCATGGTTTCCATAGCGCGTTCGCACTCGCCTTGGGCAAGGAAACAGCGAGCCGAGGCCATCGCTGCTGGCGCCACGAATGGGTCGACGTCTCGGCTGGCAACGGCATCGAGCAGGCCGACAGCGCGGCTGTACAGCTGCAAGTGCTCGTACAGCAGCCCCAGGTTCAGCAGACCTCGCGACCCTGCGGCATCATCGCTGCTCGACAGTGCGTGGCGCCATGCCGCAATCGCTCCATCGATGTCGCCTTCGAGAAACTTGCAGGCCCCCAGGTCAACGAACAACGCGGCGACGTCGGGGCCAGAGCCGCCCTCGTTGATGAGCCGAGCACAACGTCCAGCATCATCGGCCGTGCGACCATTTGCAGCCAGCTGTTCGGTCAAAAACTCGGGCAGCGCAGAAGGGCCCCAGATCGATCCCCGCGCGACGAACATCAGATCAATCTACTCGGGGGTTTTGGTCGAGTGCGGCTCAGGCATCATTCGGACGCAGCGACGCGCCGTACGTCAGATTTGGCCCGCATTCTCGGCGCTCGGCTAACCGCCATCACTGGGTGCCATAGATTCGATCGCCGGCATCGCCCAAGCCCGGCACGATGTATCCGAGTTCATTGAGGCCCTGGTCGACCGCCGCGGTGATCACCGTGACGTCAGGATCTGCGGCATGCAACCGCGCGATGCCTTCGGGAGCCGCCACCAGGCAAACCAGTCGCAGATCTTTTGCTCCAGCAGCGCGGAGTTTGGCCACTGCCGAGATCGCCGTGCCGGCGGTCGCCAGCATTGGATCGACGGCGATGGTCACCCGTTCGGCCAGACCGTCAGGAATGTTCGTGTAGTACTCGATTGCTTCGAGCGTGTCGTGGTCGCGGTACATGCCGATGAACCCGACCGACGCCGAGGGCACGATGTCGAGAAAGCCATCGAGCAGCCCGTTACCTGCGCGCAGTATCGAAATGATCGCCGGGTCCTTCTGAAGCTGCACGCCTTCGGCCGGTCCGAGCGGCGTCTCAATC
>JBDNHG010000470.1:0-4405 GCA_041688925.1 Acidimicrobiales bacterium
CCATAGGTCGTCCACACGTCTTGGGCGGCCTGCGTGTCGGTCGGGACAGCCTCGGCTTGGCAGCCGGTGGGTTCGAACAGCTCGGGTTGCTCTTCCTGTAGTGCCTGTGCCTCTTCCTCAGAATTGATGCCGTCCCATACCGACTGATCGCCGTAGAGCTCGAGGTAGTACTGGTCTTGTTCGCCGGACGAGAGTGAGTTCACGTATGACGAGTTCGGGTCGGCGTCTGCTGACTCCTCCATCGTCGTGTAGTCCGATGACGCTTCGAAATTGGTGCTGTAACCAAAACCGTATGTCTCGGCGTACTCGCGGCTGAAGTAGTCAATTTCTGGGGCCTCGTAGTACGCGGCATCGACGGGCTGTGGGTAATGCTCGAAACCGGCGGCTGTCATACAGGCGACGACGCGTTCTTCGAATGCAGCTTGATCATTGAGTTGGTGCTGCCGATCGGCATCAGACCCGTTGTCGAACTCTCCAAACAACGCGTGATCGATCAGTTCGACCGTCGGGTTGACAACTGAGGTGTCGGTGCGGCCGGTGGCCTCGTCGGCCGCTGCATTCGTTTGCTTCGCTGGGGGCGTCGGCGAGCAGACGGGCGCGTCGTACGCACACTATGAAACACGAGAGCCTCCGGACGAAGCGTCCTTGGGAGATGGCACGGGGGGTACTCAGCTCCGGCAAAGGTTTCGGGGAACCAGCCAAAAGGCGGGCTCACCGGCATGTACCGGGTCAAATTCCTGAGATCGCTCGTTGGCCCGTAACACCGCGGCTTCCACGCGCGAGCATGCGCCTTCCCAGCGTCGATTTCAATGACGAGATGATGACAGTCTTTGGGGCGGAATCGAGGCCGTCAGATGTCGCGTCCGAGCATCTCGGTGATGGTGCGTTTGTCATTGGCGAGTCGGCCAGGGTCGGTGCGCGCGTCGATGGCACCGTCGAACGAACCTGACGCCGCCGTTGGTGTTGGATCGCCGAAGCAGTCGGCAAGCCACATCGTTGTTTCGCGGTCCCAGTACCTCAGCATCGATGTGGACTCACCCTGCGTGAAGACGAAGCCTTCGGCCGTGATGAAACCGGCCCAGCTCAGATGAATCGCATCGATCTCGGCGGCGATCAGGCTCCACTTCGGGCAAAGATGTGTGTCGACAGAGCCAATGGCCGCGTGCTGATTGGCGAGTGCGAGCAGCGCAGCGTGACGCGCCGCGTTCGGGCCTGGCAACGCCCAGGTCCCGTGCACTCTCGTCGCAACATGAGGAAAACGGGTGCACAGCTGGTGCCAGTGTTCCGGTCGGTGGATCTCAAACACCCCCGCCAGCAAACAATTGCACACCCCAGCCTCGTCGGTAGCGGCGCCGGCCGCAACCGAATTGTGGCGCAGTGGTGCAGTCGCCGTACATCTTGCGCGCTCATGAGTTGTGTGCCTCATACTGGGCGCCAGATCAATCAAGGGGAAAATCATGAATCGACTCGATGACAAGGTGGCGCTGATCACCGGGGGCGCCCGAGGCCAAGGGGCAGCCGAAGCTGAGCTGTTCGTTGCTGCCGGAGCGCAGGTCATCATCACCGACGTGCTCGATGCCGAGGGCCAGGCAACGGCCGAACGACTCGGCGCTGCGTGTGAATTTATGCACCATGACGTGGTCTCTGAGAGCGACTGGACCAACGTGGTCGACACTGCGGTCGAGCGCCACGGCCAGCTCGATGTGCTGGTGAACAATGCCGGCATCTTCCGCATGGTCGGCCTGATCGAGACGTCGTTGGCGATGTGGCAGCAGATGCTCGACATCAACCAGACGGGCGTGTTCCTTGGCATGCGAACTGCGGCGCCCGCCATGCAGGCGAACGGATCGGGAAGCATCATCAACATCTCGTCGATCGCCGGCCTCAAGTCAGCAGCGGTGGCCCATGCCTATTCGGCGACGAAGTGGGCCGTGCGCGGCATGACCAAGTCGGCCGCAGTCGAGCTCGCGCCGCACGGTGTTCGCGTCAACTCGGTGCACCCCGGAATCATCGACACCGACATGCTCGCCGAGTTCGGCGACATGCGAACAGCGATCGAGGAACGGATACCGATGGGTCGGGTAGCCGCACCAGACGAGGTCGGCAAGCTGGTGCTGTTCCTGGCGTCAGACGATTCGAGCTATTGCAGCGGCCACGAGTTCGTCATCGACGGCGCAATGACCAGCTGAAGCACATGACGCAGCGGTGATACGCCAGCGAAACTGAGATCACTCGAGAGCAGCGCGGACTGCGGCTTCGGCGTGCAGCCGAGCAGTCGGGAAGAGCGGCACGACGATGTCGCACTGGCGCACGAGCAGCTCGATTTCGGTGCAGCCGGCGATGATGCCTTGTGCTCCGTCACCGACGAGACGATCGATGATTGCGAGGTAGCGGTCACGAGATTCGTCGGTGACGATGCCCTGCACGAGTTCGTCATAGATCACATCGTGCACGGTGGTGCGGTCGGGTTCACCGGGATCAGCACGTCGAGCCCGTGTTGTTCGAGCCGTCCTCGATAGAAGTCCTGCTCCATCGTGTAGCGGGTGCCGAGCAGCCCGACGCGGTCGAGGTTCGCTCGTTGCACAGCCTGGGCGGTCGTATCGGCCAGGTGCAGGAATGGCACCGAGATTGCAGCCTCGATCACGGGTGCGCGTTCGTTAGGAAGATAGCTGGCGAGACATCGAGTGGAGAGACCGCGGCTACCGTCGCGGGTATGGCCGCACCCACACTGCGCAACACAAACATCGACCGGCTGAATGGTGCGACGCTCGATGTGCTGATTGTCGGTGGTGGAATCAACGGCGCCGTTGCGGCAGCAGCGCTTGCCGGACGAGGCGTGCGGGTCGGTCTGGTAGAGCGTGGTGACTTCGCCGGCGGAACATCGCAAGAGTCGTCGAACCTGGTGTGGGGAGGCTTCAAATACCTCGAGAACTACGACCTGCCCCTCGTACGCAAATTGTGCATGAGCCGCAATCGGCTCATGAAGGCCTATCCGGCGAACATCCAAGAGATTGGGTTCCTGGCCGCACTCGGTAAAACAGCCCCCTTTCCGCATTGGCTTGCGGGCCTTGGTTCGTTTGCCTATTGGGGAATCGGCAACTTCAAGACGGCGGCTCCGCGCATGCTCAACGCCGAGACCATCCGCACACTCGAACCGCTCATTCAGGCCGATGGGCTCAAGGGTGGCATCGAGTACGCCGACGCACATCTCAAAGACAACGACACCCGCTTCGTGTTCTCGTTCGTGCGCACGGCTCTCGACCTCGGCGCGCTCGCCGTGAACTATGTCGAGCTGACCAGCGCTGAACGGGCAGCCTGCATGTGGCGAGCCGAGCTTCGCGATGTCGAGACCGGTGCCGAGTTGTCGTGTCAGGCTCGAGTCATCTTGAACGCTGCCGGGCCGTTCGCCGACCCCTTGAACGATGCGCTCGACATTCGAGCCGATCATCGCATCGTGCACTCGAAGGGCATCCATCTGGTCGTCGATCAGCTGACACCCAACAATCGTGTGCTGGCCTTTTTCGACGACACGCGGCGGCTCTTCTATGTGATTCCAATGGGACGCCGCTCGGTCATCGGCACGACCGACACCCGGGTCGATGAGCCGACCAAAGAGGTCACTGACGAAGACCGCAATTTCTTGTTGGCGCAGATCAACGATCGGCTCGATCTCGCATCGCCGCTGACCGTCGACGACATCATCGCCGAACGCTGCGGAACCCGCCCGCTGGTCGTCAAGTCTGAAGGCGGTGACCAACTCGACGCCGAGTGGACATCGCTTTCGCGCAAACACGAGATCGACGTCGACAGTGATCGGGCCGTCGTCACCATCTTTGGTGGCAAGCTGACCGACTGCCTCAACGTCGGCGAAGAGATCGCCGACGCGGTGGCCGAACTCGGCATCGATATGCAGGTAGACGAGGGTGACTGGTACGGCGAGCCTCCCGCCTCGACTCGCCAGGCGTTCTACCGTCAGGCCCAGGGCATGAGACTCGACGATCTGCGTGACAAGCCCGGTGTCGAGCCATTGACCGACCGACTGTGGCGCCGTTACGGACGCCGGGCGTTCGACATGATCGACGACATTCGCAGCGATCCGTCGATGGGCGAAGACATTATGGATTCGGCCGACTACATACGTGTCGAGCTACACCATGCGGCAAAAGACGAAATGGTCATCCGCCTCGAAGACTTCTTGCGACGTCGCAGCAAGATCTCACAGGTGGTTCCCGTCGCCGAGATCCTTGCCGGTTCCGGCCTGGCCGAGGTTGCTCGGGTGCTGTTCGGTGACGACGCCGACGCCAAGCTCGCCGAGTACCGCGAAACGACGGCCGCCCAACCCAGCGGCTAGCCAGGTTCACGCGGTTTCGTCGAGTCTGCATTTCTGATTCCTGCAAAGATGCCC
>JBDNHG010000471.1:0-5840 GCA_041688925.1 Acidimicrobiales bacterium
CGCAGCACGATGCGCCGGGTTATCGCTCGCCATCTCGCCGACTTCACGGGGCCACGATTGTTGATCACCCATGACCCGACCGACGCGTTTCTTCTGGCCGATCGCATCGCCGTGGTCGAAGCCGGCCGGTTGACCCAAGTCGGTACAGGCGATGACATCCGTCGCCGTCCCGCGACCCCCTACGTTGCTGCGTTGGCGGGCACGAACTTGCTCAAGGGGCACAACGCTGGAGGTCAACTCGATCTCGACGAACACGATCTGCTCCTGCAAACCGCCGACACCCATACCGTCGGCGCCGTCTTGATCACGATCCATCCAACGGCGATCGCTCTACACCTCGATCAGCCCTCAGGAAGCCCCCGGAACACCTGGCGAACGACCGTGGCCACGGTCGAAGCCCTTGGCGACACGACGCGCATCACGTTGGCCGATCCGTTGCCGCTCGGCGTCGACATCACACCAGGTGCGACGACGGCACTTGGCCTGCGAGCCGGGTCGCCCATCTGGGTGTCGGTGAAAGCGACAGAGATCGACGTGAGCCCGGCCGGAAACCTGCGCTGAATCTCGGCATCCA
This sequence comes from Acidimicrobiales bacterium, assembly GCA_041688925.1. Taxonomy (GTDB): domain Bacteria; phylum Actinomycetota; class Acidimicrobiia; order Acidimicrobiales; family UBA10347; genus UBA10347. The sequence goes on from JBDNHG010000471.1 coordinate 575, forward strand.
CAAGCCAGCGGAGAGCCAGCGCATTGGGTGGTTCCCCGGTAGGGGTCAGAGCCTGCGCAGCAAATCGGCGAGAAGCCGACGTTCGTCAACCGAGAGCGCGGCAAAGAACCGCTGGCGATTATTGACCAGCGCCCGATACATGTCGTCGACCAAAGACTCGGTGCCTGCGACGAGTCGCACAAGTTGTGCCCGCCCGTCTGAAGGGTCGTCGATTCGTTCGACGAGGCCGTGTCGCTCGAGTCGGGCGACACGGCTCGACACGGTGCCAGGATCGGCTCCGAGGTGGTCGGCGATGTGTTGCACGCGAATGCCGTCGTCGGCGACATGACGCAGTAAACCCAAGGTCCGGAAGTCGTCGGTGGTGTTGACTCCGTTGGACCGCCACGGCCTGATAACGCGGTCATGGCTCTGCGAGAACGCCTTGGCCGTGGCCATAATGCGGATGGCAGGTGTGGCTGCGGTCGAGTCTGCGTCGGGCACGAGTTGTGACCACTGCGCTGCTGTCCACTCGGCGAAGTCTTCGCCCGGGCCAGGAAGCTCAGCCACCTGGGTCGACCGTTTCGATCACCTTGGCCAACATATGGGAGAGGGACTTCACCTCGGCAGTCGTCAGCATCTCGATCAGCAATCCGCGATCGCGGACAACGGCTACCACCAATCGACCGGCGAGATCGTGACCTCTTTCTGTCAGCGTGTTCGTATGGGAGCGCCGGTCGATAGTTGACCTGGTTCGCTCGCAGATGTCATGGCTCGAGAATCGATCGAGCCGGGCCGACATGCCGCCTTTGGAACCGCCGAGCTGTTCGATCAACTCGCTGTTCGATAGGCCCTGGGGAGAACGCCTCAACAGAGCGAGGGCGCGGAAGTCTTCGGCCCCTCTGACACCTTCGGACTCGAACGGACGCAACGTGCGTTCGTCAATTCGATCTTTCAAGGCAGAGACCCGCGAGAGCCGGACGAACACCATGATCTCGTCGTCGGTTGCGTCGAGCGTTGGCATGTGGGTCTTCCAGTCGCGCACGGCTCGAAGCGCGAAATCCTCGTGCTTGGGCATAGGTGGCTCCTCACATTCGGATGCACTCAGCTCGACGGCCGAACATGTCGGCACCGTAGCCGTCAGCGTTGCGGTCTCGGCCGAAACGCCGAACGGTTGGTGTTTGACATCACGACCAGTTGCAGGTCATACTAACATTAGTTCGATACCCAACTAGTTTGGCTCAAACGAGCTACATGAAGAGTCCCGCTCAAAGAAAAGGTCCGACATGTCTATTGCAGAACGTTCTTCCGTCGCTCCGGACAGCGACGGAGGCATCAGCGGATCGAGCGGCCCGCTGCTCGCCTCTCAATCCTCGCGCAAGCAGGTTGCAACCATTGGTTGTCTCGGGCTTGGCGGGAGGGGAAGCCCCACCCATCTTTGATGGTGGACCCCGCGTGGTAGCGCGAGCACCTTCCCGCAATTGGTGCTCGCGCTACTTACGCGTAACGGTTGGTTTGACCGCGGATTTCGACCCGCCCAGTCCGGTCCTCCTACACTGCACTCGCAAGGTTTACGTTGAGAAGAGGGCGCCGATATGGCTGATGAACTGTTGACCGAGATACGCGATCGCGTAATGATCATCACGCTCAATCGACCCGAGGCTATGAACTCGGTGAATATTGCATTGGCCGAGCAGATGGCGGCCGCCTTGGCAGAACTCGATGCCAATGATGATCTCTCTGTGGGTGTACTGACCGGCAATGGCCGAGGGTTTTCGGCCGGAATGGATCTCAAAGCCTTTATCGAAGGCGGCATGCCGAATCTTCCCGAGCGGGGTTTCGCCGGTATCACCGAGAAGGCAGCAGACAAGCCACTGATCGCGGCTGTCGAAGGGTTCGCTCTCGCCGGTGGCCTCGAAATTGCGCTGAGCTGCGATCTGCTGGTGGCCTCGAAGGGCGCCAAGTTGGGCATCCCCGAGGTTGGTGTCGGGTTGTTCGCCGGAGCCGGCGCGCTGTCGCGACTGCCGCGGCGACTTCCGTATGGTTTGGCGATGCAGATGGCACTGACAGGCGAACCCATCTCGGCCGAAGTCGGCTTCGATCATGGCCTGGTCCAAGTGCTCACCGAGAAGGGCGAAGCGCTCGACGGCGCTCTCGACCTTGCCGCCCGCGTCGCCAAAAATGCGCCGCTTGGCCTGATGGCCTCGAAGCGATTGATTCGTGATCTCGGCGGAGTCGACGCCGCATTCTGGGGTGACCAGCAGCCACTGATAGACAGCGTGTTCAGCAGCGTCGACGCCATCGAAGGCGCCACCGCGTTCGCCGAGAAACGAGCACCGAACTGGACGGGCAAGTAGCTTCATACCTAGATGGCTGCTAACCCACTGACCGAGGTCGAACTACTGCGTTGGGCCGAATCACTCGCCGCGATTGCACAGACCGGCCTCGCCTTCACCGAGAGTCTCTACGAACAAGAACGATTCGAAGAGATCCTGCATGTCGCCGCCGAGATCAAGGCACATTCGGCGCGCGGGTTCGACGTCGAGTCGCAGGTCGCCGAGTGGATGGGTGACGTAGGCGAGCGCACCGCCGGCTATGTCACGCCCAAGACTGCAATCGGCGCGGTCGTGGGTAATGACGCTGGCGAAATTTTGCTCGTCAAACGGTCCGACAGCGGCATCTGGCTCTATCCAACCGGTTGGGCCGATGTTGGTTATTCTCCGGCCGAGGTCGCCGTCAAAGAGGTGCTCGAAGAAACGGGCATCACCTGCGACCCGGTTCGGCTGCTGACCGTCATCGACGGCATGCGGGCGGGGTTCACCCGCATTCCTCTCTACTCGCTTGTCTTCTTCTGCCGAGCCACTGGCGGCACACTCAAGCCGCATCCGCTCGAGACCCTCGACGTTGGTTTCTTCGGGCGCGACGATCTGCCCGAGCCACTCGCCGGACAAGGCGACTGGGTGCAACAGGCGTTTGCGGCAATCGAAGGCATCGAGGATCCAACACAGTTCGACATGCCTCGCCCGGCCTCCGAGTGGCCCGCGTTCCCGCCGCCCGAACTGACCTAATTAGACATGGCTAGCGAAGAGATCAACGCCATTACTTTGGTGGTGACCAACATGGCGAAATCGGTGCGGTTCTATTCACGCTTGGGATTCGCATCCGTCTACGGCGGACCCGACGCAGACTTCACGTCGCTTTCGATCGGCACGAACTTCGTGAACCTCCAGCTCGCCGGGCATGTGCCAGGTACCGGATGGGGACGCGTAATCTTTCACGTCACGAGTCCTGATGCGGTGCACGCCACCGCACTCGAACACGGCTACCAGGCCGAGACCGAACCAACCGACGCACCGTGGGGCGAACGCTACTTCCACATCCTCGATCCCGATAGCCACGAGCTCAGCTTCGCCCGCCGTCTCGACGATCAGTCTTCGGTCGAGGGCGAATAACGTTCGATCACCGCAGCCAAAACTTGGCGTCCGTAATGATCGATGGCGAGCGACGCCGTCAGCAGCGGCGCGATGATCAGGCCGTCGGCCCACCAGTGATGGCCTGTGCCGGCCACCACGACAACGGTGATGATCACATGCAGCAATGCGAACCAACGCCATGGGCTCGTGCTGGCAGACACCACGCCGAACGACACGATTGCAGCCCACGCCACATGGATCGACGGCATCGCTGCGAACTGCTGCGACACACCCGTGCCGACGCGGCCGTAGGGCGACAGGTCATAGATTGCCGGCAGGTCGATGAACCCGAGTTCGGGCAGGAACCGGGGCGGCGCGACTCGAATGAATCGGATGAAGAGGCAGAACGCGGTGAGGATCGCCAGCGCATTTCTCCACCGGGGGAACGCAGACCGATGCCGCAGGAATAGCCACACCAGAAACACCCACAGCGCCGGAACGTGCAGGCCGATGTAATACAGGCTCGCCAGTCGACCGAGCCAGTCATGGTCGATCAAGAATTGTTGGACCGTGAGCTCGCTGGGCAGGAAGAAGCGATCTTGCCATTCGGCTATCGATCGACCGCGTTCTATCGCTCCCTCGGCCTGGATGAGCGGCAGCTTTCGTGCCATGCGCCAGATCGAGTACAGCGCCGAAATGATCGCCATCTCGGTAGCAGCCTGCCTGAGCGTGACGGTCAGGCGTGTCGGGCGAGCGCGCCGAAACCCGACGATCAGTAGCGCGAAAACTACGGCGGCCACGGCGGACTGCTGCCAAGTCGGCCACGGCATTACATCTCATGGCTCAGGTGGTGGGTGCCAGCGTGGCGCATTGTCACCGTGACGGCACGAGGTGCACGTAAGCGACCGAGCGGCATCGAATCAGACTATGGGCTCAGCCGGGGTAGCCCGCATTCTTCTCGTTCCTCGCAGAAGTGCTGTGATGCGCTGAAGACTCTACGGTCCCGACAGGTTCGCTGAGCCGGAGGCGAGCGGCAACGCGATGGGTTTGTAGGGACGAGGGACGAGGCCCGGTGTGCATGGTGTGGTGCCGGTTCAGGCGAACGCCGCAAGGGCGAGCACGCTTGCGAGCCCGGCCTAATAGCTGCGCGGCAGGCCGAGAACCTTGTTCGAGATGAAATTGAGCACCATCTCTTGGCTGACGGGGGCGATCTTCATCAGCCGCGCTTCGCGCCAATAACGTTCGACGTGATATTCGGTGGCGTACCCGTATCCGCCATGGGTTTGCATGGCTCGGTCTGCGGCGAAGAAGGCGGCTTCGGCAGCCAGGTACTTCGCGGTGTTTGCGGCCTCTGCGCAGGGCAGGCCGTTGTCGTAGAGCCAGGAGGCTTCGCGGACGATGAGCTCGGCGGCCTTGAGTTTCATGTGGGCTTCGGCCAGAGGAAAAGCGATGCCCTGGTTCTGGCCGATTGGCCGGTCGAAGATGATTCGCTCGTTGGCGTAGTTGGTGGCGCGTCGTATGGCGGCGCGCCCTATACCCAGCGCTTCGCTGGCGATCAGCACCCGTTCGGGATTGAGGCCATCGAGGATGTACCGGAAGCCCTTGCCCTCGTCGCCGATACGACGCGATGCGGGGACTCGCAGATTGTCGTAGCGGACTTCGCACGACACAACGGCATTACGCCCGAGCTTGGGGATGGGCGTGATATCGACTGCATCGTTCTGAAGGTCGACGAGAAAGAGCGAGATGCCGTCGGTGCGACTCTCACATTCTTCGATCGGCGTGGTGCGCACGAGCAGCAGGCACATCTCGCAGTACGGCGCCTTGGTCGTCCATACCTTGGCGCCGTTGATGACATATTCGTCACCGTCGCGAAC
>JBDNHG010000472.1:0-2472 GCA_041688925.1 Acidimicrobiales bacterium
GACAATCTGACCTGGGTGCTCAATTGCAACCTCCAGCGTCTCGATGGCCCCGTCCGCGGCAACGGTCGCATCGTCGAAGAACTCGAAGGTGTCTTTCGCGGCGCGGGGTGGAACGTCATCAAGGTGTTGTGGGGCAGCAAGTGGGATGAACTGCTGGCAGCCGACAACGACAGCGTTCTGGTCGACAAGTTCAACTCGACCGTCGACGGCCAGTACCAGCGTCTGGTTACCGAATCGGGCGCCTACATTCGCGAACACTTCTTCGGACCCGATCCTCGCTTGCGAAAGCTGGTCGAGCACATGAGCGACGAGGAACTACGCACGCTTCCTCGTGGTGGCCATGACTACCAAAAGGTCTATGCCGCGTACAAGGCGGCAACCGAACACCGCGGCCAACCAACCGTCATTCTTGCCCAGACGGTCAAGGGCTGGACCCTCGGCGAAGGCTTCGAGGGTCGCAACTCGACCCATCAGATCAAGAAGATGTCGGTCGAGCAGATGCGAGATCTCCGAGCTCGGTTGCAGCTCGAAGACGAAATTCCTGACGCCGAACTCGACGATGGCATACCGCCATATTTCCTCCCCGACCCCAACAGTGTCGAAGCCAAATATTTGGCCGAACGGGTTCGGGCTATGGACGGCCCGGTGCCATCACGAATAGTGCGAGATCGTCGACCTTTGACGCTTCCCGACCCCAAGTTGTTCGCCGACTTCGACGATGGCTCGGGCGGCCGAGCCGTATCGACCACCATGGCGTTCACGGCGATGCTTCGCAGCCTGTTGCGAGACGAAGCTATTGGCGACCGTATCGTGCCGATCGTGGCCGACGAGGCCCGCACGTTCGGCATGGATTCCTTGTTCCGCGAGTTCGAGATCTATGCCCACGAAGGCCAGCTCTACGAACCGGTCGACCATGACCTGTTGTTGAGTTATGCCGAAGGCCAGAGTGGCCAGATAATCGAAGAGGGAATCACCGAGGCCGGGTCGGTCGCCGAGTGGATCGCCGCTGCCACCAGCTACGCCAACCTGGGCGTTCCAATGGTGCCGATGTACACGTTCTATTCGATGTTCGGATTCCAGCGCGTCGGTGACCTGCTGTGGGGCGCTGCTGACAGCCGTGCTCGCGGCTTCCTCCTCGGAGCCACCGCAGGTCGCACCACGCTCGAGGGCGAGGGGCTTCAGCACCAAGACGGACACAGCCTGCTGTTGGCGTCGACCGTGCCCGCCTGCGAAGCCTACGACCCGGCATTCGCGTATGAGCTGGCGACCATTCTCAAGTGTGGTCTTGCTCGCATGTATCCCGCGACCGGAAGCCAGGACGGCGACGACGTTTACTACTACATCACCGTCTATAACGAGAACTACGAACAGCCACCGCAGGCCGACCACGTCAGCGACGACGACATCATGAGCGGCCTGTATCGATTCGACACCCGCCCCGCCGGCACCGAGCACTCGGCCACGATCTTGTTCTCGGGGCCGTCACACTCGGCCGCACGGTGGGCACGCGAAGAACTCGCCGCCCAGTACGGCGTCGGAGCCGAACTCTGGTCGGTCACCTCATACAAGAAGCTTCGCGAACAAGCACTCGATACCGAGCGATGGACTCGCCTCAACCCGCACGAGCCGCGCACTGCCGAGGTCACTGACAAGCTGAACACCACCGAGGGTCCAATCGTGGCGGTCAGCGACTTCATGACGATCGTTCCCGACCAGATTGCGCGCTGGACGCCACGACAGTTCACGCCGCTCGGCACCGACGGGTTCGGCCGCAGCGACACGAGAGATGTGCTGCGCACGTTCTTCGAGATCGATGGCCCAAATGTTGTGGTCGCCGTGCTCTCGTCGTTAGCCGGCGATGGCAGCATCTCAGCCGACGTCGTCACGCAAGCGATCGCTGACTACGGCATCGATACCCAGCGCACCAATCCGTTTCAATTCGAGACAGGTCCGGCCCTCCCCGCCAACCGATAACCCAAGGCGGACTCTCCCAAACGCTCGTCAGGACCGTAGACGACTCAGCTCACGCAGCGTTTGGGCGAGGAACGAGCCCAAAGGCGGGCTACTCAGGACCGTAGACTACTCAGCTCACGCAGCGTTTTTCGCCCCAGCGAAAAAGGCGGGCTTCTCTCAGAGGGTGCGGCTGAAGCGCTGTCGATCGACCCAGCCGAGCAACACGGCAATTGCTCGGGGGTCGTATCGCAGCAGATGGCCGGCCCCATGGATTACGCGCAATTCGGCCGCGCCGTGAGCGTCGGCGACCATGCGGCTGTCGAATACCGGTACGACGTCATCGTCGCCGCCATGCAGAATGGTCAGATGTCGAGGCGCGAACTCGGCTGCGCAGTCGATGGCCTTGACTTCGTCGAGCTCAGCTGCCCATCCTTCGAAGTCTTCAGGAAAGTTGTCGTCAGAGATCACGCCGGTTTTGCGAGCGTGCCCCAAAAGGTGTTCCGGGTCATCGGACCAATC
>JBDNHG010000473.1:0-2282 GCA_041688925.1 Acidimicrobiales bacterium
AGAGGTCGCCGGTTCGCTGGGGACAACCAGGTCAAACGGTGCGGTGGTTGGTGCAACAGTCGCCGTGGCGGCTGGAGCTCGGGTTGGGGTAGGTGTCGGTGTTGCAGTCACAACAACGACGAGCGCCGCAGCCGACGGAAGCTGCATGGTCGTCGGGGCGGGCGCCGGCGGTGTCGGCGTCGCAATGGCAAGTCGGTCGCCGACGGTGCCGCTCACGTCGGCAGCCACTTCAACAGGCGCAGGAGGCACGATGTCGACAAGAGGCGCGGCGACAACACCGCTGGTGATCGCGGTGGTCGCGAGCAAGACACGACCACCGGTGGTTGTCAGGCCACCGAGAACCGCATTGATGAGGGCGGGAGGCGAGCATGCCTCCGGCGAGTCGGAGGCATGCTCGCCTCTCCAATGTTCAAGAATGCACGCACGAGATGGGGGTCGAACTGTCCGCCGGCACACCGTGACAGTTCGACTCGGGCATCGGCTGCGCTCATCGGCTTCTTGTAGCTGCGGGCGCTCGTCATCACGTCGTAGGCGTCGGCGATGGCCACCACTCGCCCTGCAAATGAGATGTCGGTGCCGCCGAGGTCGCGTGGATAGCCCTTGCCGTCCCAGCGAAGATGGTGCTCGGTTGCGGCTTTGCCCCAGTCACCAAGCCAGCCACGCAACGGCGTCAAGTACCGCTCAGCGGCGGCTGGGTGGCTTTGCAGGATGGCCCACTCGTCTTGGTCGGGACGCCCGCCCTTGTTCAAGATCTCGCTGGGCACATCGAGTTTCCCGATGTCGTGCAGAAGCGCCGCCCAATACAACTTCTGTTGCTCGGTCCGCGACAGGCGCAGCTCCTCGCCCATGAGGGTGGAGTACGCCCGAACCCGTTCGCTGTGGCCGCGAGTCAAGCGATCGTGTCGCGTCAGCATCGACACGAGGTCGAGGAGGTACTGGTTCCGATCGAGATCGGCCTGGACCACGTCGGCCGCCAACGCTGCTTTGATCCTTCGTTGCACCTGCGCTGTCGTGGTGCCGCGCATCGCCGCTTTGAACCGCGACGGTGCTGCATCGGGAAAACCGAGCGCAACCGTGAGCAGTCCCGTGATTGGTACCAGACGCCGCACCAGGCGGTCCGCCGAGATCATCAACAAGGTCGACACAACCCCAACGCAGATGAACCAGGCGATGGGGTTCACATCAAGGCGAGTCGCCGAGAACAATCGCCCCATGACTACGGCAAACGTGAAACCAACCATGTAGGGAAACACGAAGATCGCCATGCGCACCGCGCCCGCGACACGCGGTCGGGGCGCCCACTCGTTGGACGCACCTTCGACCGCTGTTTGGGTTGGACCGTTGACGGTCTGATCTCCCACGCTCGTTCAATCGGTCGCAGGACACGGAAATCAACCCGCTCTAGGGAGAATGGCCCATGGGGTAATTCTCCCTACGCCAGACCGCAAACTCGGCCCCAGACCTGGTTGCGCACTAACCCTCGTATAGAGGTCGAGCATTGGCCGGTGGTTGTAGCGCCGCGGCGTTACTCAGTGACGAGCTTTGTCGTGACGCGCGTCTCGTCGTGCAGCGAACGATGCACCGGGCAGCGGTCAGCAATCTCGAGCAGCCGGGCTCGCTGTTCATCATCGAGTGGACCCTCGAGTATCAGCTCACGTTCGATCAGGTCGACCTTGCCCGAATCAGACTCGCAGGCAGCGCAGTCGACAGCATGCACCTTGTTGTGGGTCAACCGCACCGCAACATCCTCGAGCGGCCACTTCTTGCGATCGGCGTACATGCGCACGGTCATGCTGGTGCAGGTGCCAAGAGCGGCGAGCAACAGATCGTAAGGTGCGGGCCCAGTGTCGTCGCCAATGCCGAGCGGTTCGTCGGCCAGCAGTGCGTGACGGTCGGCGATGCGAACAACTTGCGCGAACTTGCCGGTGCCTCGTTCAGCAACGACCACTTCGCCCTCTCCAGCAGCGACCAGCACGTCGTCGCTGGCGACGACATGGTGCGGCACATAACGGTCGGCCCAGGTTGCCAGCACGTCGGCGGCGTACTCGGCATGATCCGGGTCGCTCAGCAGATGGGTTGCACCGTCGAGAGCAACAAAGTTCTTCGGATAGTGCGCCTGCGCAAAGATGCGTTCCGCGTTATCGATAGCGACGATCTCATCACCCGGGGCGTGCATGACGAGAAGCGGTATCTCGAGCTCTGCAAGCGACTGGTCGATTCCGGCGCTGGCGATGTCGTCGAGGAACTGCTGCTTGACTGTGAACGTTCGGCCGGCAATCTGG
>JBDNHG010000474.1:0-6280 GCA_041688925.1 Acidimicrobiales bacterium
GAATCTTCGAGCTCGTCGACCGCCAGCACATTCGAATCGGTTCCGTCGAAAATGGGCATGGCCTCGTGGGCTGTCGCCAGATCGACCACGACAGGTAGCGGCTCGTATTCGATGATCACGAGTTCAGCGGCGTCCTCGGCCTCGGCATCGGTCTCGGCCACGATTGCCACAACCGCCTCGCCGACGAAGCGAACACGGTCGCGAGCGAGCACTCGTGCGGCCGTGTGCTCGGGAAATCCGGCCATGAGCCCAGGCACATAGGTTGGGCGACCGGCTTGCTCGAGGTCGGCGCCGGTTACGACGGCGAGTACACCAGGAGCAGTCAGGGCTTGGCTGACATCGATTCGAGAGATGGTCGCGTGCGCTATCGTTGCGGTCACGAAGTGAGCGATGGCACTATCGCCCGCGGCGTTGGCCACAAAGGTTGTGTCGCCGACCAGAAGATGGACGTCTTCGACGCGCTTCATCGAGTCGCCTGTACGGGAAGTCACCATGTTGCCGAAACTACACCCGGGCCGCACCGCGGTTTGAACTCAATCGGCTTGATAGCAGCTACAGGTTCGTCGACGAACGGCGCACATAGCGCAGCCGCACGTCGCACGTCGCACGTCGCACGCCGCACGCCGCACGCCGCAAATACGAAACCACTGCCCCTGGCTTTTGGGCCGAGCCTTTGCACAGCAGACGAATTGTCCGTACAATTGCGGATTCGCTCTCCGAAGGACGGCAATGACGCCAGCGAAGCACCGTGTCACGAACTTCTCGCGCTTCCGCCCACCCGGAATCGCAGATGTTCTCGCGGGTGTGTCTGTCGCTGTCGTGCTCATCCCCCAGGCCATGGCGTATGCCGAGCTTGCGGGAGTACCGGCGCAGGTCGGACTGTTTGCGGCGGCGCTGCCGCCACTATTTGCGGCACCGTTCGTGTCATCGCCGTACCTTCAGACCGGCCCCGTTGCCCTCACGGGGCTGCTGACGCTGGGCGCGCTCCAAGGTCGGGCCGAGACCTTCAGCCCTGAATACGTCGAACTCGCAATTCTGCTCGCCCTGCTCGTTGGTGTCTTCCGGCTAGCCCTGGGCGTCATGCGGCTGGGCAATCTGGCGTACCTGCTCTCGAACCCGGTCTTGACCGGCTTTACCACAGGTGCCGCAGTGCTCATCGTGGCCAGCCAACTGCCACAGGTCGCCGGTGCATCCCCCGATGGCGACGGCGTTCTCACCCGCGCGATCAACACGCTTGTCGCGCCCAGCGGTTGGACGTTTGGTGCGCTTGCATTCGCACTGGCAACGAGCGCCGCAATGCTTATCGGAAGACGCATCCATGCCCTCTTTCCCGGCGTGCTCATCGCGGTGCTCGGTGGCATCATCATCAGCTCGCTGACGAACTACCAGGGCGAGACCATTGGCGAACTGCGGGGGGGATTCATTCAGATCCACACGAGTTTCCCCTGGGACTCGACCTTCATTCTCCTGCCCGCCGCTGCAGCAATCGCCTTGGTCGGATTTGCCGAACCATCGTCGATCGCACGGGCGTTCGCTGCTCAGGACCGCCAGCGATGGGATGCCAACCGCGAGATGATTGGACAGGGCGTCGCCAACGTCACGTCGGCGCTGTCGGGCGGCCTGCCGGTGGGTGGCTCGTTCTCTCGAAGCGCGCTCAGTCGCCTCGCTGGCGCCAAGACACGATGGGCGGGCGCGACGGCAGGCTTGATCGTGCTGCTCTTCTTGCCCCTCACGCCACTCGCCGAGCCGCTTCCCCGCGCCGTGCTGGCCTCGATCGTGCTCACGTCAGTCATCAAGCTGATCGACCTGAAGACGGTGTTCAAACTGTTCGGCCAATCAGCACCCCAAGGGGTTGTCGCCCTGGGCACGCTCATAGCGACACTGGCGTTTGCGCCTCGAGTCGAACGAGGCGTGTTCGTCGGCGTTGGGCTGGCCATCGCCGTGCACCTGTACCGAGAGCTGAACGTGGTGGCTGACGAACACGTCGATGGCACCACGCTCACGATTGCACCACAAGGCATCCTGTGGTTTGCGACCGTGCCCCGCATCGAACGCATGTGCAACACGAAGCTGGCCGATGATTCGACGATCGACACCATCGTGTTCGACCTCGCCGGCGTCGGGCGTCTGGACTACACCGGTGCTGCCACGCTGCAGCAATCAATCGCCATGCTCGAGTCGGCCGGCATAGCTGTGCGGGTGGTCAACATCCGTCCCGGCGCCAAACGCGCCGCGAACATCCATCTCGATAACTCGGTCGACTGAGCGGACGCCCGCCCAGCCGACCTGCAGATCACGTCAGGCTCAAAGAGCGATGCCGTCGCGGTCGACCTTGGCTTCGCGCTTGTCGCGACGACGGAGCGTGGTCTCGCGGTGCTTTACGCGCCAGCCTTCGGGCGTCTTCACTACCTGGTCGTAGTACGACGCAGTGCCCACCTTGCCCTGGCCGCGTAGCGCAACGATGCGGAACCGGAGTTCAGCGCCGTCTTCGGTCGGATTGACATAGATGTTCGTCATCGTGTGGGTCCGCGGGTGTGCCGCTTCTTCCTCCATGAACGTGACAATCTCGTCGATGCCGACCAGGGAGCGAGAGCCAACACCGGTCAAATCAAAGACAGCGTCTTCGGTGAAAATGGTGCGAAGTTGGTCCCAGTTGCGGTCGTCGATCGAGTCGCCGTAGCGGCCCGGGATCTCGATTAGATCAAGGCGGTCTTCCAAGGTCAGTTCCATGGGATCACCTTAGATTCCGACGATGGCTGGCTCCCAGTCCGCTCAGAACGCAAGCGAACGAGGGATGGTTGCTTGGCTCCCGGCAAAGCTGCGTTCATCACGCGCGTCAGGTTGGTGGTGCTATCGGTACGCGCCGTGCCAGCGCCACACAGATACCCCGCCTGGCCGTAACTAGGGACTACTCCCCACGGCGCCATGCGCGAGACTGGAATCATGCACACCGACCCCACCCGCACGGCCCAAACCACTGAGCTGCTGCAGACAATGATCCGCAACGAGTGCGTCAATGACGGCACGCTCGAATCGGGCGAAGAGATCCGCAACAGTGACCTCCTCGAGAGCTACCTCGAAGGCACCGGGCTCGACATCGAACACTACGATTCGGCACCCGGACGCCGGTCGGTCGTCTCGCGTATCGAGGGCAGCGATCCTGCCGCCCCCTCGCTCTGCCTGATGGGCCACACCGACGTGGTGCCCGTGACACCGTCGGGTTGGAGCCGCGATCCTTTTGCCGGCGAACTCATCGATGGCGAGGTATGGGGCCGGGGGGCGCTCGACATGCTCGGCCAGACCGCGGGCATGGCCGTCGCATTCAAACATCTGGCAAGGTCGGGTTTTCAGCCAAAGGGCGATCTGATCTTCTTCGGCGTCGCTGACGAGGAAGCGGGCGGCAACTGGGGCGCTCGATGGATGATCGACAACAATCTCGACGCGGTCAAAGCCGACTATGTCATCACCGAATGGGGCGGCGTGCCCAGCCAGACACCAACGGGCACCGCGCTCACCTTGAACGTCGCCGAAAAAGGTGTTGCCTGGCAGCGACTCAAGCTCAAGGGCACCCCGAGCCACGGGTCGATGCCATGGGGTACTGACAACGCACTCGTCAAAGCGGCCGAGGTCGTCCGACGTCTGGCCGAGTACCGGCCGACGCCTGAAATCCACGACCTGTGGCGTCGTCAGGTCAAGAACCTGCACTTCGACGCCGACACCAAAGAAGCATTGCTCGACCCCGCCCGTCTCGACGATGCCTTGGTCGGTCTCGACGACCAAATGCACGCTCGCACCCTGCATGCGTGTTCGCACACGACCTTCAGCCCAAATGTGGTGCACGGCGGCACCAAGACGAACACCGTGCCCGACGAAGTAATCGTCGAGGTTGACATACGCACGCTGCCGGGCGAGACGCCCGAAGACATCCAACAACATCTGCGTACGGCGCTTGGCGATGCGCTCTACAACCAGGTCGAGGTCGAGCCAATCCACCTCGACATGGCGACAGCGTCACCGATCGAGACCCCACTGTGGGACGTCCTCAGCGGCATCATGCAATCTGCCCATCCGGGCGCCGAGATCCAGCCGTCGCTGGTCACCGGTGGAACCGACGCTCGTTTTTATCGGGCCGCTGGTTCGGTGGCCTATGGCGCTGCCTTGTTCTCCGCCGGCATGCGAGCCGAGGTCTTTGCCGACCGTTTCCATGGCAGCGACGAACGAATCGATATCGAGTCAATCGGCTTGACCACCGAACTGTTCGTGGAAACCGCGGTGCAGATGCTGACCTGATGGCGGCCGCACGCACCGACGGCGAATGGTCACAAATTGCAGACGCCCATCAGTGGTCGGTAATACGGCTGCGGCTCGCGACCTTGGTGCTGACGATGTCGATCGCGCTTGTCGCAATCCGACTCGACGCACATCTGCATGCGTTGTGGGTGCTGCTCGTGCTGCCGCTGTTTTGGTCGGCTGACGTGCGATTGAGCGGACTGGCCGACAACTATCGGGACCACGCATTATTGCAACGTGCCGATGGCACCTGGGATATCGCTCGCTCTACCGCGAGCGGACCCGAGATCGCTCCGGCGTCACAGATCGCATGGTCGAGTCATAGGGCCGAGTTCTACACCCTGATGACTTTCGCACCCATGATCGTGATCCTTCAGGGCTGAGCTGATCGACCACATCGACCACTCGGCGCTCAACTCTCATCTGTTCGGTGGCCGAGCGCCTGAAAACGCAAACGGCCCGCCTGGTTGAGGCGGGCCGTTCGATTCGATCAGAGATCGGTTCGTATGTGAGGGTCAGTCGCGGAAGCGGCGGCCTTCACGCACTGCCAACACGCCAGCAGCCAAGACTGCGGTACCGATCACAGCGATGAGACCGGTTTCGACGCCGGTTTCGGCGAGGTCTTCTTCGGCCGCTGGTGCTTCTTCGGCGTCTGCTGCGTCGTCGGTTGTGTCGTCGGCTGCTGCGTCGGCATCAGCTTCGGGCACGATGGGAATCCATGTGGCACCGGCCTGTGAGCCGTCAAGTGCACCAGCACTCAGGAAGAAGTTGTCGCCAACATCGGCGGTCAATTCTGCCGACCATGCGCCGTCGCCGTCGACTTCGACGTTCTGCGCAGCAGCGATATCGCAATCGGCGAGCGCATTGATCGCAGTGGCTGCAGCGGTGATCTCTTCGAGATCAGACTGGCCAGGGACAAGCGTGTCTGCTGGCGAGATGCACCCGACCAGGAGTATCTGCGTGTCGGGGATGAAATCGGCGCCCGTGGCAGTCATAGTGTATTCGCCTGCCGCCGATACCTGTGCAGGCTCGGCGGTGACGGTTCCAATGACTGAATCTTGCGCTTGTGCTGTGCCAGCCAGACTCAGGCTTGCCAACAGAATCGCTGCTAGTGCGACCAGTGCTTTACGCATGTTATTTTTCTTTCTTCGAAGTGACATAACGCACTGTAGTACCTGGCTCGGACGCAAAGCGACACGATCACCGACCGTTCGCTGCATTCACTAATTCGGCCAACAATGCCGGCGTCGCCGCCGCTATTGGTGTACGTCGTGCATCGTGCTCGCGAACGACTAGATCTCGATTTGCGGCGTCGGTGATAACGCCACCCGCCTCCTGACACACGAGCATGGCGCCGAGGTAGTCCCACGCTCCGTGAGCATCGACGGACAGGTCGGCAAAAGCATCGAATGTTCCGTCGGCGACCGAACAGATGTCGAGAGCCGCCGCGCCATAACAGCGAAACTGGCGCCACCCGAAGTTGCGATCGGGCAACCCCGACACGGTAATGAATGCATCGCCCAGGTGTTCTACCAAAGACGGGCGGATGGCGATGCCGTTTCGGAACGCTCCCTGACCACGCACCGCATGCCATGAGGTACCTGTGGCCTGATTCACGACCAGCGAGGCCAATGGGCCAGTCTCGTCGACAGCGCACAGGCTGGTGCCGAACCAGGGCAACCCGGCTGACGCATTCGTCGAGCCATCGATCGGGTCGACAACCACAAGAACTTCGCCGTTGCCGTTGGTGAGACCTGATTCTTCGCTCAGAACGGCAAAGCCCGCAGCATGCAGTTGTGCGACAGCGATTTCGTCGGCAGACACATCAATCGTGTACTGACCTGGCCGATTCCCCGACAGACCCCAGTCGTCGAGTTGATGAATTTGACCACGTATCGCCGATGCCACTTCACGAAACAACTCGACAATGTGCAGCTCATCCACCGCTGAGACCGTATCGTGTTGGTACTTTCTACGTAGCGCCTGAAGA